>DATKCB010000606.1:0-4722 GCA_035513495.1 Planctomycetaceae bacterium
GCAAGTCCTGACCACAGCAGTCGTTGAAGCGTAAATTGAAGCAGGCCAAGGGATTGCGTATTTGCGGCGGGGAGAGGACCGCCCTCTCCACGACCTCATGGTCGCTTCTACCCGCTTGTTGCGCAACATTCTCCCCTCTGGTAGAGGGAGCGAAAGCGGAGGAAGCTGGAGAATGTCAAATGTCCAACTCCCAATCCCAAAGCGAACGGGTTTATGGTGGCAGGCGCGACGTAGCGTAGGCCTCCAGCCTGTTCAATCCCTCAAGCCCAATCGCGCAAGCGATAGGGGGAACGCGGTGCGAACTCCAAACACCAACAGGCTGGAAGCCTATGCGACGACGTCCCGCCGCGCAACATCGAATAGTGAAACAAGCGAAAATCCGAAATATTTCCCAAAGCAAGCCGAAACCGTCAAAAACTCCCGGGTTTCGCTCGAACTTGTGAACTTGTGAAGTTTTGTTCTTTCAAAAAACCCACCTTTGAAAGTTATTGGACTTACGTCAATAAACGTCAATAAATCGAGAGGACTTGTGAAACAAGCGGAGGGGAGAAGCTCAATGTCGAAAGCAGAATGTCTAAGGAAATCAGAGACCAGAAAATCGAACGGTCTGTCCTTCGCGTGTCTTTGCGTCTTCGCACCTTTGCGTCGAAAACAGCGTTCCACCGCGCAACACCGAAATGTGAAACAAGCCGGTTTCGGGAAATTATTTCGATTTCGGACGGATTCAGTCCAGATCGATCAAATCTCTCGGTTTTTTCCGAAGTTTTGAACTTGTGAACTTGTGATCTTACAAAATCCACAAGTTCGAAACTTTCTGGAGTTACGTCAAATGAGTGACCCGAAGTGAGAAACAAGCGGAGGGGGAAATATCCAATGACGAAATCCGCATCTCGAAGAAATTCAGAACCCAGAAAATCGGACCGATCAGAGACTAGTTCCTAAATACTGATCCTCCAATCGCGCAACTTGTTCGGATTTTCGCGGAGTCCCAAGGACTTTTTCGGGTACATTTCTTCGCGACGCTTTCCAGAGTGGACAAACCGGTCGGGAATGATTCAGAATGCAGTCATCTTTTTCGCGAGTATTTCATGCCGACGACAACCGACTCACTCCACGATACGTCCTCGAATCCTGTCGACGCGAAACCGTGCGACGAACGGGCGCGGACGGTTCCCGAGCGCGAGTGGAATCGCGTCCGGCTCAAGGTCTCCGATCGGAACGGAGAAGTTCTGGCGTATCCCGCGCTGGAGCAGGTCCCCGGCGATGTCGTCGCCAACGCAGAACTCCTGCAGAGTGCCGACCTCGATCTGCAGGGACGGTCGTTCCAGGAACTGCGCACCTGGGCGCGGCAGGAGATTCTGAAGCAGGCGGTTTCCTACACATCGAAAATTCGAGACGAAGACGTCGCGTTGCCGGATCTGAATCTGCTCATCGCCGACGGGCATCAGCCGCAATTGTTTCATCCGGGAGTGTGGGCCAAGAATTTCACCATTGGCGGACTGGCGAAAAAACTGGATGCCGTTTCCCTGCATCTGATTGTCGATAACGACGCCTTCAGTTCGTGCGCGATTCAGGTTCCGACGGGCGGCCACGAAGAGCTTCGCCTGCTCTCGATTCCGTTCGACCGCGGACATCCCGCCAACCGTCCGTGGGAAGGCGCTCCCGTTCGCGATCGAGGATTGTTCTCCGCGTTTGCTGCGGACGTTCAGAGCGTGATGCACTCCTGGGAGATCGAGCCGGAACTGGCACAGATCTGGCCCATCGCGATCGAGAACATGAACCGGAATCGTTCGTTACCGACGTGTCTGACGGCGGCCCGCCATGCTCTGGAACGCGAATGGGGACTCGACAATCTCGAAGTCCCGCTGAGCCGGATCTGCGACACGAAACCGTTTTTCTGGTTTGCCGCGCATCTGCTGGCGCATCTCCCGTGCTTCCGGGAATTGTACAACGAAGTGCTCGACGAATATCGCTCGGCGAACCGGGTCCGCAGCCACACGCATCCCGTCCCCGAACTGAAGGAACAGAACGGCTGGCTGGAAGCTCCGTTCTGGATCTGGCGCGAGGGAGAGTATCAACGGGGCCGCCTGTTCGCGCGTCAAACCGGAAACGTCCTGCAGATTGCGCAGGAGGATCAACTTCTGGCTGAGCTGAAACTCTCCGCCGAAACCGATGCCGAGGATGCGGTCGGGCAACTGGCCGAACTCCGCCGGCAGGGTTATCGCTTGCGGACGCGAGCGCTGACGACCACGCTCTTTGCGAGGCTGTTTCTGGCCGATCTGTTCGTGCATGGAATCGGCGGAGCCAAGTACGACGAGATGACCGACCGCCTGATCGCCCGGTTTTTCGGAATCGCACCTCCCGCGTTTCTCGCACTGTCGGCAACACATCATCTGACTTTCCCTCACGCAGACGAAAACAGTGCGAGTTCGATCGGTGAAATTCAGCAACGCTTGAGAACCTCCGAATTCAACCCCGAACGACACCTCGATCGAGACGTCTCCTCGAACGTGCAGCAACTGATCGCGGAAAAACAGACGCTGATCGACGAACAGCAGCGCGTGCGAACCGGAGAGCGGCTGGGACATTCGCGGCGTGAGCATCACCGCAAAGGCATGTCCCGCTTTCGCCGCTTGCAGGATATCAACACCGAACTGAGAGCGTTCGCCGGCGAACGCCGAACCGAGCTGTCGCACGATCTCGAACGAGCGCGCGAATTCGAGAACCGGCAACGAATCCTGAAGAACCGGGAATTTTCGTTCTGTCTGTTTCCGGAAGAAGCGCTGAAGGAACCAATGACGCGGCTGGCAGAACTCGAATGATTGATCCGACCGATCAGCGATCCAGTTTTTTTCGGGCTTCCGTTTCGAGACGAGTGAGAACTTCATCTTCGGACATGCCGGAAGTGTCGATCACGAGTGCATCGGGGGCGGGCACGAGCGGAGCGATCTCCCGCTGTTCGTCCCGCCGGTCCCGCTCGCGGATCTGCTGCAGAATCGATTCGTAACTTTCAGAACCTCCAGTCTCGCCGAGCTGCTCGAATCGCCGCTGAGCGCGGATTTCGGGCTGGGCCGTCAGAAACAGTTTCAAACGGGCGTCGGGAAACACGACCGTTCCTTGATCGCGGCCTTCCGTCACGAGAGAACGACCATGCGACCATTCCCGCTGCAACTCGACCAGCCGCGCTCGCACCGCGGGATTGACCGCCACTTTCGAAGCCGCCGCGGTCACTTCGGAACTTCGAATCTCTTCCGTCACATCCTGTTCGTCCACGAAGCAACGGTCCGCTCGAAACTCCAGCGTCATCGCGTTTGTCGCGCAGGCGATCTGCTCGGAATCGTTCAGGTCGATGCCGGAAGCGAGACATCTCCACGCCACGCAACGATACATCGCACCGGTATCGAGAAACTCAAACCCGAGACGATCGGCCAGTTGACGCGACACGGTGCTCTTTCCGGTTCCTGCCGGTCCGTCGATCGTGATAACCGTGGTGGTTAACGTCATACGAGCATTCTCCCGCGCGAATCAGACTGATCTGTGGAATAAGACATAAGGAATAAATCGTCAGTCGGCATACAGGAGTTCCACATCGACCAGTTCGTGAGGTCTCATCTCGATCAGCACCGTTTCCTTGCGGATGGTGAGTTCCTTGATCGACCGTCCCCGAAAATCCCGCTTGCGGGCTTGCTGGGGTGTCCGGAACAGTTTCAGTTTCACGCGGCGGGAGCGGCCTTCGGTCTCGAGCAGTCGCAGCGCGAAACCGGATGTCAACTCGGGAACAGTTTCCACGTGCTCCTCGGGCTCATTCCATTGAGCGGACGGAACGATCGGCTGTATCGAGAGAATCTGAATGTTTCGTTCTTTGAGATGAAAGAACCATCCACCTATCGGATCGCCCGGTCCTTGCTCCAGGAAGAGTTCCCCGGGCGGCATCAACATCGCGTGGGCGGCGAGCAAGGGATACGGTTCATCGACGGCAATGCGGAAATCGAACGTGCGTCGCGTTTCTCCGGCAGCGATCAGGATCGAATCCAGCATTCGCGAACCGACCCGGCGATGAAACGGCAAACCTCCGAACAAGAGCGTCGTCCGGAGTTCGCCCGAAGCGATTTCGAGATAATAGGGTGCTTCAAGTCGTTCGCCTCGAATTCCGTGCGCTCCCTGCAATAATCCCCGCGTGAGCGAAGCGTCTTCGTCCTTCCAGGCGAGGCGCGAGCTAAAGTAAGTGTTCCAGGGATCTCCGTCCGGCTCGATTTTCGGATCGAGTTCGATTCGAAGCTGAACTTCGGGGATCCCCCGCCAGACGGAGACGGTCTGGCGGCACTCGGCGAGAATCTCTCCCGTTTGCTGGTCGAAGATTTCCGAGGTCGTGACGATCTCACCCAGCGCCGGGCCGTTGCACGTAATCTCGGCTTTGGTCATGCGAACGTCAGCGTACGCGGTCTCGATTTCCTGTGGAGGATCTCCCGGGATGGTGATTTTTCGTTCCCGCGGAAACCGATACGACAACTGCTGGCTCATCCGATTGGGACTGCGCCCGTGATTCTTCAGATGCTGAATCCCACCGGTGTTTTCATTGATCAATACCTCGAAAAACTCGTTTCGCAACGTCATCTCCTCGACGGGCGAAACCCGGGACGACTTCTGGGAATCGCTCTGCGAAGGTTCGGGGATCCACAAGAACCCCGAACCGGGCACTTCGACGACGGCCTGACTCCGGTC
>DATKCB010000607.1:0-8873 GCA_035513495.1 Planctomycetaceae bacterium
CCTCTACCCTACCTGAGTTTGTTGCGCAACAAGCTCTTTGTGGAGTATTTTTTGCCTGAAAAACTGGACTTGTCGGATTTGGGGGAACCCTCTAGGATTCCGGTCCCTTCCTCGGGGTTCCACCCGAAGATCCCACCTTTCCCACAAAATTCCCCTCCTCAAACTGCTCGCACCTCACTATCAGGGCAGGAGAATTCCATGTCTCGATTGCACTCTTTGATGACTTTCAGTTTCTTGCTGGTTTCGGCTGTGGCCCTTTCCGGCTGCAACACGATGGCTGCTCGTTCGGGAAACAACAAAGGGGTTGCGTACTTCAATCGCGGAGAATACGACGAAGCGCGGGCTGAGTTTCGCCGGGCGGTGGCCGATACGCCACAGAACGTCGATTACATCAGCAATTACGCGACGGCCTCGAAAAAAATGGGAGACGTCGAGCAGGCCCGGCAGAGTTATCGACACGCCTTGAGGCTCGATCCGAGCCATCAACCGACTTACCACGGGCTCGCTTCGCTCTACCTGGAAACTGGTCGTCCGGAACTCGCGACGTCTTTGATTCAGGGCTGGGTCGAAACTCAACCTTACCAAGCCAAAGCTCACGTCGAAATGGCGTGGCTGCAACGGGAACTGGGAAATTATGCGGCTGCCGAGCAATCGTTGCAGTCCGCTTTGAAAATCAATCCGAATCACCCGATCGCTCAGGCCCAACTGGGTCAAATCTATCAGGATACCGGTCGTCCGCAGGAAGCTTTGGCGATGTATCAGTCCTCGCTGGTGAGCGACTGGAGCCAGCCGGAAGTTCAGCAGCGCGTGGCGCAGCTCAGTCCGGACCCCGCGCTGCGTAACGAACTGCCGCAAACGGCTTACACCGCTCAACCGATGCTGGTGCAGAGAACTCCGACACCGTTGATTACGCAGACAGCAGGATCGACACTGACGGGTCCGACACTGACAGGTCCGACCTTGGCCGCTCCGACACTGGCGGCTCCCACCATTCAGCAGGCAGCGGCGATCATTCCGGCCGATCCGTCGCTGCTGAACGAAACGGCGGAACGTCCTCCCCTGGTGGAAGCACGTTAGAGCAGGAAGGTCGAAAGCCCACTCAAGCAACCTCGACAGACTCGGGAGTATCCGTTTCGGCTGCCGGTTGTTTCGTTCCGTAAACGAATCGCAGCATGATCGGCAACAGCAGCAGATTTCCGATCAGACCGCCGATCATCGCGAGGCTGACCAGCATTCCGAAATAGACCAGCGGAATGAACTGCGAGAACGTCAGTACGCTGAAGCCTGCCACGAGAGCCAGATTGGCAAAAATCAACGCTCGCCCGACATCCTGCGTCGTCAGCGAAAGCGCTTGATCGACTCCGTATCCCGCGCGAAGTTCTCGCCGGAATGCCGAGAGAAAGTGGATCGTCGAATCGACCGTCAGCCCCATCGAAACGCAGGTGATCATGGCCGTTGCGATGTTGATCTTGAGGCCCATCCAGCCCATGCCGCCGAGTACCAGCACGATCGGGAAGAGATTCGGCACGATCCCGATCAGTCCCATCCAGAGGCTGCGGAACGCGATCGTCATGACGGCGAAGATCATGATTGCGGCCCAGGAAAAACTGACGATCTGATCGGCCATCAGACTGTCGATCAGAAAGGTCAGCAGCACAAAGACTCCCGAGACTTTGAAGTCTTCAAATATCGGCGCTGACTTTGCCGCCTCGGCGGTCGTTTGTTCGATCCGATCGATGACTTCGTTCTTTCGCGCCGCGGATTGCCGTTCGTAGGTCCGCATGAAGATGCGCATTCTCTGCCGCTCGGAGTTATACAGCGTCTGTTCGAACTCGGGCTGAATCGGTTTCATCCGGTCCAGACGTTTGCGGGGCGTATTGAGTACGAACGGGATCCGCGGAACGAGCTGCAATCCTTCGTACAGAGATTCGACGGAAGTCAGCAGTTTCTGTCCGTCGTCTTCGAGAGCTTCCAGCCGGGTCGCCAATTTGTCGACTTGTTCGAGATAATCGTCGGTGAGTTGCTCGGGAGCGGGGAAATTGACTTCCAGCGTCCCGGTGCCGCCGAGGCGGGTCTCGACGAAATTGAGCGCCTGAACGAGCGAACTGCTCTCGCGAAAGTTCTTGCTGAAGTCGGTTTCGACTTCGAGCTTGCGAAATCCGAAGGCCGCAAACACGACGACTGCCGTCGTCAGCAGCAGGACCAGCTTGGGAGATCGGCCGACGAACCGTGAGTTCCGCTGCAGCATCGCGATCAGCCGGCGATGGGATGTCTCCGCTGCGGAACTTTGACCGTTTCGCTGGAACCACAACGCTCCCGCGGGAAGAATCAGAACCACGGCTGCGAACACGAGAATCGAAGCCAGCGCCATCATCAGGCCGAAGCTCCGCATCGGTGTAATGTGGCTGGAGAGCAGTGCCAAAAAACCGCACGCGGTCGTCGCGCAGGTCCAGAAGATCGGTACGAGGAGTTCCGACATCGTGCGCTGTAACGCCTCTCGCGGTTCGTATGTGGCGCGATGCTGCCGGAAACGGACGGCCAGATGCGTTGTTGTCGCCACGCCGATGATCGTGACCAGCGAGTTCAGAATCGCACTGACCATGCTGAGTTTGACATCGCTCAGGACGAGAATCGCTTCGGTCGATTTAATACTGACCGCGACGATGATCGCCGGAAGAATAATCCAGCGAATCGAACCTAACAGAATCAGCAATACCAGCGCGAGAATCGCAAACGAGATGCGGAACAACAGCCGTCCGTCTTCTTCGACGTAACGAAACAGATCGTGAATGTGAATCGGCTCTCCGGTGACGAAAGCGGGAGGATCGTGTGCGTCGGCGAGCGCCCGCACTTCGCGAAACGACTTCGCCCGCTTGTCGGCGTCGGACTCGGGTGTGAGCCGCAATACGATGGCCGTGACGGTGCGATCTTCGTTCACGAGCGTTCCTTCGACCACCTGGAGCAGTTTCTGCTTGCCGAAAGGAAACCGCAACACGCTTTCCAGGGATTGCGTGCTGTTTGAACTGATTCCCTCGATCGCACTCAGACTCTCGGCAAACTTTCGGATCCGCTCGGAGGCCCGATCGGTCAGTTCGTTCTCGTCTTCGCCGAAGAGGTTCTCTTCCGGCCAGGCGATCACGAGAAACTCATCGCCGCCGAACAGATTTTTCGATTCGAGATAACGATTCAGTTGAGGATCGTCTGCCGCGTAAAGCGCTTCGATATTCTGATCGAATTTCAGATCTCGGGCGACAACGTAAGACGCGATCAACGCGACGATCGAGAGCGCGAACAGAATTCCGCCGACGCGAGGGAGGAACCCGACGAAACGCTCGAATTGCGTTCTGGAGGTTTCCTCGCTCATGCTGAATCCCGCTCGGTTGGTTGAGATGCGTCAGTTCTTGACCCGGACACGTCGCCCTTCGATTTTGAGTTTCCCCTCAGCAAACAAGCGAATGCATTCCGGATACAATTGGCATTCCGCTTCGAACACGCGGGCCGCCAGCGAATCGGGCGTATCTCCGTCCAGCACCGAGACTCCGCGTTGGGCGATGATCGGTCCGTGGTCGTACTCGTTGTCGGCAAAGTGCACGGTGCATCCGCTCAATTTCACTCCCCGTTCGATCACGGCTTCGTGAACTTTGTGCCCATAGTAGCCTCGTCCACAGAAGGCGGGAATCAGCGCGGGATGAATATTCATCACCCGGCCCAGAAAATCTTCCGGCACACGAATTAACGAGAGAAACCCGGCCAACGCCACAAGCTCGACGCCAGCGTCACGCAGCGCGCTGAAGATCGCCTCGCTGAACGAATCGACGTTCGGATAACTCCCCCGAGCGATCACTTTTACGGGGAGATCTGCGATGTCGGCGTGTCGGATTCCTCCGCAATCGGCACTCGAAGCGATGACCAATTCGATCGAAGCGGCAAGTTCACCGGAATCGATGTGGTCGATCAGGTTCTTGAGCGTTGTTCCGCCGCCGGAAATGAGCACTCCCAGACGAACCGAATGTGCTGCCTCGGGCTGTGTCATGAATTCGAATCGCTTTCGGTTGAAGAAGAATGCGTGGCGAACGGATTGTCCGCGGCGGTTGCGATCCGTTCGCGAGTCTGCCGCAAGTCTCGACGGCCTTTTCCGCTGCGAAACAGAATCAGATACAGAACGAACAGTCCCAGAATGACGATCGCGACATACGCCCAGGGGGGAAATTCCGGCGCGACGACGACGGGGGGATTCCACTCGACGCTCTTGGCCAGAATTAACGGAACGGCGTGAAAGTCTTCCCGTCCTTCGTAGGCAAAGAGCTTGAAAAAATATCCTCTGACGGAGACTCCGTCGAGCGGTTGCGTCTCGGGAAAGTTCAAAGGAAAGTTCTCGGGGAGTTCAGTGCAGACGATCACAATGGGAAACCCTTTGGCATCTTCCTCGAAGAGCCAGATCTCGTACAGCGTTTCGATCCCGTAATTGTTCTCGCCCGCGGGATGCGAAATCGCCTTGCGAGCGTGTCCACGAAACGAGACGGGCTTCCCCTGGCAGGCTTCCGGGAAAGCGAAGGCATCTTTGACGAGCTCATAGCAAAGGGGATCAGCCTGAAATTCTTTGATTTTTTCTTCGAGTCGTTCGAACAGTGCCTGGCGCGTTTTTTCGTCCTGCTCGAAGTCCTTGAGGATTTTGGCGTGCATCCGTGCTTCATATTTTTCGATTCGATCGCGGCGGAACTCGATCTCAGCGGTCTTCATTTCCTCCGGTGGAATGAATCCGAGATGCCACAGCAGTCGATAATAGGCTTCGTTTTCTTCCTCCCGCATCTGTAATTTTTTGGGTCTCGCTTCCACGTCTTTCAACATCGTTTTGGGCAGGATCGCATCGAACCGCGGAGCGGGAGCGACGAGAGGTTCTTCCGCAATCGACGTTCCTGTGCGGAGCGATCCAATCGCAAGCGCCGCAGAGAACAGAATTCGGAAAAGAAACGCGGACATGTGTAATCCGAACTGGCAAAAACCCTCAACGGATGGACTCGCACTCATTACGGTCACAATTCGGACAGATGTCAAACGAGGTCGCGCGATCGAGCGAGACGAACCTGGATCCGATCCGAACCGAACGCACAGCGAAACAGTCCATCGAGAGCGAAGAGTTTAGCGAGGATGCTGCGATTTTCCGGTTTCCGAGTTCAGAATACGCGAAACAGAGAGTTCTCAAAATCTTCTGAAAACGTGCCGAAACCCGTTTTTTTGACTGTCGAGTCACTTGGTCTCCGAGGAGAATAGACGAATCTCCAAATCTCACAGCAGGTTACGGCGATTGCAATATTTTCTTTACGTTGACACAAGATCCGAAATCCTTATAATTCGCTCCCTCCGAAGGAAAGCCCGAAACGGTTCTGAATTTCGAGGTAAACAGACTGCTCACCCGGAATCGTTCGAGGTGAGATCCCTCTTATATATTGTGTCAGGAGAAAGTTGGTTATGGCTGAGAATGTACTGGAACTCACCGACAGTAACTTCAGTTCCGAGGTGCTGGAATCCGATCAACCCGTACTTGTTGATTTCTGGGCGACTTGGTGCGGACCGTGTAAGATGATTGCCCCGACCATCGAAGAACTCGCGTCGGATTATCGCGGCAAAGCGAGAATCGGTAAGGTGGACATCGACCAGAACCAGGAAGTGGCGATGCAGCATGGAATTCAGGCGATTCCGACGATTCTGATTTTCAAAAATGGGGAAGTCGTGAAGCGTTTTCAAGGGGTCAGCCCCAAGGCGGCACTGTCGGAAGCACTCGACTCGGCGCTCTAAATTTCACATTCACAGCTCTCGAGTGGGGAAAGGATTCCCTCTATGGGCAGCCATCACGAACAGCAGAACGAACCGGTCGAGGGTTTCGACTCTCGACCGGATTTTCCGCACTTCAGCCAGCGGCCGGAGAACGCACGCGCTGCTTTGCCGGAAGCCCCGAGTTCGTTTCCCGGACCTCATTCGTCCCCAGCCGCGGCCGGGATTCCGCGTTCGATGCAGGATCAATTAAAGATGCTGTCCGAGGTCAGCCAGATCGCGACCTCGTTGCAGTCACAAATCGAAGAGCTGAACCGCCGCGAGCAGGCGCTCAGTACCCAGATGAGCCAGCTCGAACGGGAAGAGCGGCAGCACCGGCTGCGCGTCTCCGAATTTGAAGCCCGACTGGCCGAACGGGAAGACGACCTCGACGAACGCGAAACAGCGGTTCGCGAAAAAGAGCAGTCAGGCATCCAGCAGGAAACTCAGCTCGCGCGACGCGAAGCAGAACAACGCAAGGCCGAACAGAAACTCGCCCTCGAGCGAGACGAGTATCAGGCGCGGCTGAACGAAGAGCTCGACATCGAAAAACGCAAGCTCCGCGAAAGCCGGATCGCGTGCGAGGAAGAACTCGAGTCGCTCAATCGGCAGAAAGAAAAACTGCAGGAAGATCATCGCCTCAAGCTCACCGACGTCGAAAAGCGGCTCCGCGAAGAACGGGAGGAGCTGCGGCATCAGTTGCATCGCGACTACGAAGAGCGCGTCACACAGCTCGATCACCAGAAACAGGAATGGCAGCGCGAGCAGGAAAAACAAAAAACTCAGCTCGAAGAAGAGCGCCGCGTTCTGAAGCTCGAACAGGCAGACCTGAAAGCGCGGCAACAGTCCTTCGATGGGGATCTCGCCGAGCGAAAGGCTGTCCTGGAAAATCGGGTTCGGTTCCAGGAGAATCATCTCGAACGGACGCGGCAGGATCTCGAAGCGGCTCAGAAAGAATTCCGCCGGGAACAGCAGTATCTCCGGATGACCCAGGAGCAGGATCAAACGGTTTTGAGTCTGCGCACGCGACAGTTACAGCATTTTCGAAAAGTCCTCGAAGGGCGAGAGCATTCCATCGACCGCGAGCGGAACTTGCTCGAACAGTTCGGTTTCGCCCAAAAAACCGATCTGCACGAACTCCGCGAACGGTTCGAACGAGACCGGGAAGAGTGGGAGCGGCAGAAATCTCTCGAGGAGACCGAGATCCGGCGGCAACAAAATATGCTCTCGCTGCACGCAGAAAGCGTGGAAAACCGCCGCAGACGCCTGGAGCGCCTGCAGCACGAACTCGAAGAAACCCATCGTCAAACGCTGGAGTTGAAGCTCGCCATCGAAGAGCAGTGGAACTCCCTCACGTCAGAACACGACTCGGACGATCTCTCGTCGCGGATCGAAGGGGCGCGTCTGGCGATCGTTTCATTTTATAAATCGATGCGCCAGGAATCTCAACGCGAGCGCGAAGCGCTGCTGCAGGAACAAACCAACCTCGACGAGCAAACCCAACTGCTGGAAGAAGAACGCGAGAGCGTGAGCGGCTGGTTGACGGAACGCGAAGAACTTCTTGCCGCCAGGCAGGAAGAACTCGCCGCCATCGAAAACCAGATCGAACGCAGAGAAAGCGACTGGAAAAAACTCCGCGACCGCTGGCTGCAAGAACGAATCCAGGCGGAAGACCTGATTCGCAACCTGCTGCAGCAACTGACGGAAATGAACGATCCGTCCCTCACGCTCCCCAGATACGAACCGCGCGGCCACCTGCCGAACATGACTCCCGGCGAAGGAGAAATCGAACAGCTCGGCGGAGAAGCGGCGTGAGCGGTGTTCCGTCTCGTCCGCTCGGGAAGACGGAACTCGATGCCTCTGCCATCGCGTTCGGATCGTTCAAAATCGGACGCAACGAAGGGATCAAATACCCCAACGGCTACGATCTTCCCGACGACAGTGCGTGTGAAGCGCTGCTGAATGCGGTGCTCGACCTCGGGATCACGCTGATCGATACCGCGCCCGCGTATGGCATCGCCGAAGAACGGATAGGGAAGTTTCTTTCGGCACGACGCGACGAGTATCTGCTCTCCAGCAAAGCGGGTGAGCGATTCGAGAACGGCGTCTCGACTTACGAGTTCACAGCGAAATCGCTGCGCGAGAGTGTCGAGTCGAGTCTCCGCAAGCTGAAAACCGATCACCTCGATCTGTTGCTCGTTCATACTCACCACGACGACATGTCGGTTCTGAGTGAAACTCCGACGGTCGAAACATTCGAGCGAATGAAAGCCGAGGGCCTGACCCACTTCATCGGCTTCTCAGGCAAAACCGTCGCCGCCGCCGAACAGGCTTTGGACTGGGCCGACGTGCTGATGGTCGAGTTCAACTCGCAAGACACGTCGCACGAGGATGTGATCCGACAGGCCCACCAGCGAGGAGTCGGGGTACTCGTCAAAAAAGGTCTCGCGTCGGGACATCTCCCGCCGCACGAAGCGATCGAATTCGTGCTCCAGAACGAAGCGGTCGATTCACTGGTGCTCGGGGGATCGAACATCGAGCACCTCCGCGCCAACTGCGAACTGGCCAACAGAATTCGCCCCGGCTGAGCGGCGATTGAAAAAGTGGCGGTCGGTTGAGGAATTCGAACTCCCGTTGCGTTACACTTCCCCCATCTTCGTGTTCGAAATTAAGCGCTTCCTATGTCACCTCGACTTCTCGCTTTACTCTCTCTGTCGGTCGCCTGCCTCCTGGGAGGCTGCGCCGAGCCGAAGGATTACCCTTCGCGGCCGATCACGTTGATCTGCCCGTGGTCACCCGGTGGAGGAACCGATCAGGTCTCGCGGCAGATGGCGTTCTTTCTGGAACACGAACTGGGAGTTCCCTGCACCGTCATCAATGCGACCGGAGGCCAGGGTGTCACCGGACACAGCCGCGGACTTAAGGCGACTCCCGATGGATACACGATCGGCGTGATTACGTTCGAGCTGAACACCCTGCACTGGCAAGGACTCACGTCGCTGAGCTATCACGATGCGATTCCGTTGATCTCCGTCAATGAGGACGCCGCCGCGATCTGGGTT
>DATKCB010000608.1:0-5429 GCA_035513495.1 Planctomycetaceae bacterium
GCGTTTCGAATTCAGCTTGCCATCCCGGACCTTGAGTCATCACAATCGATACTCTCGAATGAACAGAGTAGCAGGGTAGCCCGGCCAGTTCGTTCAGAACTGGCCGGGTTGCTTTCAGCAACAAGATGTCACACCATCCGCCCACGATCTCACGTACCGCTCACAACATCACCATTCGTTCCCCGTCCTTCCGCCAACTGCCCGAACACGAAGTCCATATCAAACAAAACCGTGGTCAAGTCCAGTCCCGATCGGTGCCGCTTGTTGCGCAACAAACTCGCCATAGGTAGAGAGTGAAAAAAGCGGAAGGAAAGGGAAGATCAGACGTCGCGTGGACTTCCAGTCTGCGACGAGCGACGTGAGATCTACATATCGAGAACAACTCAAGCAGGCTGGAAGCCTGCGCGACGACTCGCGCAACATCGAATCATGAAACACGACACAAAAAAAGAAAAATCCCGGAATACATCACCGACCCCAACATCTTGTGGTCCGGCCAACCGGTCAACACAAGATGTTCGAACTTGACAACTTGACAACTTGACATCCTCCAAAAAGCTCAAGTTCGAAACTTATTGGACTTACGACGAAAAAACGACCCGAGTTGTGAAACAGGCAACTCACTGTTCTTTGACAATTGATCGATAGTTAGCGATGCCGCGATCCGGCTCCGCGCAACACATCGGGCCGTTCCTCTCCTCGTTCGCTCACGACTTCGCCGTTCGCCGCCCGCGTTGCAGCAGGTTGCGGGTGATTGTCTGCACGCGGTGGTCGGGACTGTGGGAACGGCTCCAGTGCGGTAGGACCAGCTCCTGCCTGTCTGTCTGTGGAGGTTCGAGATCACGCAATAATCTCATGAATCACATTCCCGAAATCCTGTTCGAGCCGTTTTTCACGCGGGATTTCCATCCGGTGCGATTCGAGGCCGAGTTGGTGGAGCAGCGAGGCATGCACGTCGGTCACATAATGCGGCTGCTCGACGGCGTGGAAGTCGATTTCGTCAGTGGCTCCGTGGACGATGCCACCTTAACAGGGAACAACAGGAGTGTTCAGTGGTTCGTATTGACCTAAAACCCAACCTGAACTAGCTTTCCGACGCTCGTCCGGGACGAAACGGGTCGCGTACAAATTGTTTTATTCTCCTTCGCTTCAAAGGATTGTGGCGGATGAATTTTGCCAGTCTTGCCTTCTTCGTGTTCCTCCCGACTGTCTTCGCGATTTACTGGCTTCTGCCTCGACGCGCTTGGCAGAACGTACTGCTGCTCGGTGCCAGTTATTTCTTTTACGGCTGGTGGGATTACCGCTTCTGTTTTCTGATGCTGGCTTCGACGCTGATCGACTATTTCATCTCGCTCGGGATTCAAGGAACCGAGGACCCCGTGTGCCGCAAGCGGCTCTTGATTTTGAGTCTGGTCTCGAATCTCGGCTTGCTCGGGGTGTTCAAGTATTTCAATTTCTTCATGGAGAACTTTGTCACTGTCACCAGTTCGCTCGGAATGAATCTGAACACGGGAACGCTCGAGATCATTCTGCCCGTCGGGATCAGTTTCTATACGTTTCAGACGCTGAGTTACACGATTGACATCTATTACAAAAAGATGACGGCCACGCGCAATCTGATCGAGTACATGACCTTCGTTTCGTTCTTTCCACAACTCGTGGCCGGACCGATCGAACGCGCTCGGAATCTGCTCCCGCAGTTTCAGCAGGATCGGCACTTTCACGGGGAGTTCATCCAACTGGGTCTGCTGCGGATATTGTGGGGATTGTTCAAAAAAGTGGTTGTCGCGGACACGCTGGCGACGTTTGTCAATGCGACTTACAACAATCCCGGAACGGCGACGGGGAGCGAACTGGCCATCGCAACGGTCTTTTTCGCGTTCCAGATTTACTGCGATTTCTCGGGCTATTCGGACATTGCCATCGGGACGGCTCACATGTTCGGAATCAAGCTGATGCGAAACTTCGCCTATCCCTATTTTTCGCAGAACCTCCGCGAGTTCTGGCAGCGCTGGCATATTTCCCTGTCGACCTGGTTCCGGGATTACGTTTACATTCCGCTGGGCGGGAATCGCGTCTCCAAAGTGCGACAGAAATGGAATCTGCTGATTACGTTTCTCGTCTCGGGTTTCTGGCACGGTGCAGCCTGGCCGTTCCTCATCTGGGGAGGCCTGCACGGAGCGGTCGTGACCGTCTGGCGCCCGTCCAAGAGCACTCCCAGAATGCGATTGCGGCAAGCGGGAGGTGACGGATTGATTCCGAAGCCGATGGTCGTCGTCCGGATTCTGACGACGTTTCTGTTCGTCTGCTTCTGCTGGATCTTCTTTCGCGCGAATACCCTCTCCGATTGCTGGTTGATCATTGGGAAAATCGGTTCCGAAGCGGCGACGCTGTCGTTGTATCAGGGATTCGGGGAAGTTTTCCGCATTCCCGAAATCGCGCGGGCCGGGTGGGTGCTGCTGTTTCTCGTCGGATTGGAATGGGTTCAGCGTCACCGTGAGCATCCCCTCGAGTTGACTCGCCTGCCCGAGCCATTGCAATGGTCGACGATCTCGCTGGTGGCCTGGTTCGTGATCGAATACGGCAGCACAGTTCAGGAAAATCCATTTATCTACTTTCAGTTCTGAGCGTTTCAGTTCTGAGCGATGGTGACGCCCTTTCTCACCGTCACGATCTCCCGCGAACAGCACGATATGGTTCGAATCAAACCCCAATTAACAAAAACGGCCCGAGTTCGGCGACACCTGCTCAACGTGCTGGCAATCGCGTTGACGCTGGAGTTGTGCAGCCGCGCATTCGTCCCGGAACAGTTCGAGATGGTTGTGCGCGACCTCGAAGTCGGGAGGACGCTGGTCAAGAATCTCGATCGAGATTTCTATAACAACGAGAGCCGGCGACTCATTCGCGTAAAAACAAACTCGCTCGGATTTCGAGGAGCGGATCCGGAGGTTCCCAAACCGGCCGGAGTTCGTCGAGTCGTGGTGCTGGGCGATTCCTTCATTTCGGCGCTCCAGGTCGAAGCCGACGAGTCGATGTGCAGCCAACTCGAGGACTTACTCAACGAGTCTTCAAGCGACGTTCTCTGGGAAGTCCTGAATTTTGGAGTCACCGGATCGGGGACGGCCGATCAGCACGTCCGGTATCTGGAAACGATTCGCAAGCTCGAGCCCGACATCGTGCTGGTCGGATTCGGGATGGGGACCGACCCCGTCGATAACAATCCCAAACTTTCCAATTCACCGCTCGTGCATTACGACTTCGACGAGACGGGCGAGTTGAAAATGATTCCCGATTCGGCCGTCAGTGCGAACACCGCGAATGTGCTCAATCGTTCCAGCCGATTCTACATCTGGCAGAAAGGGATTACAAATCGAATCATCAAAAGCATCCGCAATCGTGCCGGGTGGTTCGATAAGCGCGACCGAATCTATCTCGAGCCTGCTCCCGAAGAAATTGAGTACTCCTGGCGTTTGACGGAGGCGATTCTGGAACGGTTTCACGCGGATGTTTCGTATGACGGTGTCGAGTTTCACGTGGTAACGATTCCGAGCAGCCGGGAGATTTATCGCGATCTGATCGAAGATCTCGAAGCAGAAGGCCGAGCGGCGGGACTGACACAGGAATTCAATCAAAACCTGCCGTTGGAGAGAATTACGGGAATCTGTCAGCGACATGAAATTCCCTTCATTGCTCTCGAACCCGGCTTTCGCGCTCACGCTCCCGAACTGAACTCCAGACTGGAGGATCAGCGACTGTTTTTTAACGGGCACGGGCACATGAATGTGAAGGGAAATCGCGTCGCGGCAGAATTGATCGCCGCACAACTCCTGATATCCGACCGTTCCCGGTCGGCTCCGCCGCAGATTGCCGACGAGATCGAGCGATTGAAACTGCGATAAATGAATTCTCTCGATGTCTGTTCGGTCAATCTCCGATCAGATGAGGGTGCAACAGCTCGCCATCAGAATCGATGTCGGTTTCGGCTCCCTTGGCGACCCGACAGCCGGCAATCAGATTACCCGTTCCCGTTCCCTTCCAACGAATCGAAGCGCGTGTCCGTTTGGGTGTCCGCTGATCCATGATCGTACATCCGGTCATAATCGTGTCGTCACAATCTTCGACATATAATCCGTACGGTTCACCTTCCAGAATCTGCACTCCACTGAGCGTGAATCCGCGACACTTGATCAACTCGACCAGACCCTGACGTTCGATGGGCACGGTACCGGGAACGGTGTGAGTTCCTGCTTGAGAGTCCTGGATCAATGTTCCTTGCAGGATGCAGTTATGCGAATTTTCGAAACGGATTCCCGTAGCCAGTTCGTTCTTATTGTAGTCCGGATTGTGCCCGAACACATTGCTTCCCAGCACGATGTTTCTCGAGTCTTTCACCAGCAGGTTTCGATAATGCCCCGAGTAGATGTAGTTGCCAGTCAATGTGATTCCCCGGACCGATTCGAGTTTCACGTTCGTTTCCTGGCTCCCGATCAGGTTCCCCGTGATACACCACATGCCGGCCTTATGCGAATTCTCTCCGCCTGCGCCGATGAAATGAATATTCGCTCCGTTGGGAGAGTACGTCGCCTGGATGGTGTTGCTGGCGATCGTCCCTTCGCGAACGCTGCCGTTGCCGACATCGACGTAGATTTCCGCAGTCGGGATGTCGTCGGCATCGGGGAATTGATGGGCGCGATTGTTATTGTACTCGATGTCGTTGCCGGTGATCTGCAAGTTACGGATCTCGCTGTTCTCGATCCGAATTCCTCCAAGCCGGTTATAGCTGATATGGTTTCCGGTAATATTCGTCTGATGCAGGTTCACCCCGTCGAAGTGAATCCCGATTCCGGTGTTGTTATAGATCTGGCAGTGATCGACGATCACGTTTCGATTGCGGCTGGTGAGATGCACGGCGGTCCGGACCTGCCGGATCAGCACACCTGTGAGCGTCGGTTGCATGACGCCTTCGATGCGAATTCCGTCCGCCTCGGGATGCTCGCCGGTGATCTCGATCTGACTGACCGTCGGCATCCGTTCGTGCTGCCACTCCTCGGGACGAAATCCCAGGGGATCGGCGGACTTGGCGTGCGTCCCGATCAGAAAGATCGCCGGCCCCGGTCCGGCCATGATGAGTTTGGCGACTCCCCCCGAGCCGGAGATCGCCGTTCGCGAATGCCTGGCCAGGTCGACTTTCAGAGAACGTGTAATCCGATAATCTCCGCGCCCGAATTCGACGAGTCCCTCTCCCGCGTCAATCGCGTGCTGGAGTGCCTCGGTGTCATCGGTGACACCGTCACCGGTGGCGCCAAATTGATGAACTAAAGACATGATAATTGACTCCCGAAACGATTGGAGTTGGAATGGTCAGTTTGATTTACCGATTGTGTAATCTGAAGTTACGCGAGTCAAACGAATCTGATGCGATCGGCAAA
>DATKCB010000609.1:0-11277 GCA_035513495.1 Planctomycetaceae bacterium
CCGTTGCGGAGCAGCGTCTCTTTGACGAGTTGCGTTTCGTACTGGTTGACCTTGCAGCCCAGGGTGACCAGTCGGCACGTTCTGTCAGTCATGGATACATCGCGTGAAGAGGTGGAATTCGAAACTGCTGTGTGGACAAGATCTGTCAGGCCGGAGAATCCTCGCGTGTCAGTGTAACACTCCGACACGGTTTTCACACCACTCGTTCGGTGGAGCAGCGAACTCGACTAACCGAGAGAGCCATTTCGGGTCGCTCGGGTCACGATTCGGATTTCTGACTTTTCCCTCGTCGTCGACGCCCGCCGCGAGAGCGGGATTTCTTCTCCTTGACTTGAGGAGCGACCGTTTTATCGCTCTGCTGCGGAGCGCTTTTCGAGGCCGTCTTTTTGACGACGTGAGAGATCGCTTCCGACCAGGTGGGGACGTTGCGATAACGGGAGGATTTTTTCGAATCGAGATGATCGCCGTCGTCATCGTCTTCGTCATCCTCTTCATCGTCGTCGTCATCGTCGAATTGCACGTCCATGTCAGCGGGAGGACTCTGGGCGATTTCGGGAGGCGCATTCGTTGCCGGTGGCGCTGCGGCGATTTCGCCGCTTTCCGCTGTCTGCTCCGCAGCCGGTTTGCGGCGAGATCGTTTTCGGCGACGGGATCGTTTGCGTTTCGGCCTCGCGGGAGCTTGTTCCTCAAGCTTTACACCCTCGGCCGCTTCGTCTTCCTCGTCCTCGGCATCGCCAACGTCGATGTCTTCCAGCACGCCGAGTCCGAACTCGGTATCGTCAACGAATTCCTGATCGGTGGGCTCCGTCCAGACCTCCGCCGGAACGTCGGTGATCATGCGAATTTTGGGATCGCGGGCCGGACGCCCGTTCGGGCTGGGCTGATCGACTTGAGCCGATTCGAGTTCTTCCGGTGCGAATTTTTCCAGTGCATCCCAGAAGTGATCGAACGGTTCTTCGTCTTCGCTGCTGCTTTCCACATCGAGATCGCCAAACTCATCCTCATCCTCTTCATCGTCGTCTTCATCCTCTTCCTCGTCGTCGTCTTCATCTTCATCTTCATCGTCGTCGAGCGATGCCGATTCTCCCCAGGGAGACTCCAGTTCGTCTTCGGATTCGTCATCGTCGACCGAGGATTCCGCGAAGACAACCTCCGGTTCCGCGTTCGATTCGGCAACTTCGGAGGCCGATTGTTCGTCGAGCGTGACCTGTTCGTTATCGTCGGTATCCCCCAGAAAGGGTTCATCGAGAAGTTCGTCGTCGAGGTCATCGGCCGGTTCGGGAGCGGGGAATTGGACTCCGAACAAATCCTCCGCGAGAGATTCCCAGGAATCTTTATCGTTGGAGTGATCGGAAGAGTGGTGGTGTTGGTCTTTCATGCTGAGAAGTGTACCTGTTTTTTCCCGGAAATTCCAGCCGGGCTCCGCTCGCAACAGCCGGGTCAGAACGCCCGATCGGAGCCTCGTCCGGATCGGAGACCGATCGATACGGTAGCCCTAACCTCTTTTCAAATCTGAACTTCGGAAAGGGGTGATCTCAAGAGACTCACTCGGACAGCAATTCAAAACCCGGATTGCGACACTCGACTCAGAGCGTTTCGATCCCGGGAACCGGGAACGGCTTGGTGAATTGGGCAATTTCTTCCCGGATTCTCGACAGGACGGTTTCATCGTCGGCGTGCTTGAGCGCTTCGAGGATCCAGGCACCGATCTGCTTCATTTCGTCCCGCTTCATTCCGCGCGTGGTGAGCGCGGCGGTTCCGATGCGGATCCCGCTCGGGTCCATCGGTTTGCGCTGATCGAAGGGGATCATGTTCATGTTGACGGTAATCCCCGCCTTGTCGAGCGAGGCTTCGGCGATCTTCCCCGTCAGATCGAGCGCGGTCACGTCGCACAGCATCAGATGATTGTCGGTTCCTCCCGACGCCAGACGGAGGCCACCCGCCTTCAGGGTTTCCGCCAGCGTCTGCGCATTGTCGACGATCTGCCGTCCGTACTCTTTGAATTCCGGCTTGAGTGCCTCCCCGAAACAAACCGCTTTAGCGGCAATAATGTGCATCAGCGGTCCCCCCTGCATTCCCGGGAAGACCGATTTGTCGAGCGCTCGAGAATTTTCGGCGCTGGTCAGAACAAATCCGCTGCGCGGTCCGCGGAGCGTCTTGTGAGACGTGGACGTGACGTAGTCGGCGACGAGCATCGGATTGTTGTGAACTCCCGCCGCGACGAGACCCGCGTAATGCGCCATATCGACCATCAGTTTCGCACCGACCGAGTGGGCGATCTCGGCGAACTTGGCGTGATCGATTTCCCGAGGATAAGCCGACGCGCCCGCCACGATCAGCTTCGGCTTGTGTTCCTGCGCCAGTTGGGCGACCTGATCGAAATCGATGCGGTGATCGCTCTCCCGGACACCATAGGGGATCGGATGATAAATCGTTCCGGAAAAGTTGACTTTCGATCCGTGCGTGAGATGTCCGCCGTGAGCGAGGTTCATCGCCAGATAAGTATCTCCCGGCTGAAGCTCTGTCAGATAGACGGCCATATTGGCCTGCGAACCGGAATGCGGTTGCACGTTGGCGTGTTCAGCTCCGAACAGTTCGCACGCGCGGTTGCGGGCGACGTCCTCGATTTCATCGACGAATTCGCAGCCTCCGTAGTATCGGCGGCCGGGATAGCCTTCGGCATATTTGTTCGTGAGCACCGTTCCGGCCGCTTCGAGGACAGCCGCCGACGTGTAGTTCTCGGAGGCGATCAGTTCCAGACCTTCCGTTTGCCGGCGCTGTTCTTTCTGGATCGAACCCCAGATTGCGGGATCGGCTTGTTGCAACACAGAGTGAGACGTGTTTTGATCGACGGCGGACACGGATGATTTCTCCTGAAGAATGGCGATGAGGGCGGAACGCGTCAGGTTTTTTCCGATTTGTAATCTTGAGTCGAGTGAAGTAGAAGGGGCTTGGAATCCCGTCTCTCTCACTCGGTGACTGTGTTCCCGATTTGTAAACTTTAGTCGCCTCTCGCGGGAATTGCTACCCTTTGCGAAAGCGAGTCGCTATCCTGAAATTCATTCGCAGTACCTCGGTTCTCAAGGTCTCGTCCGATGTCGGACATCAATTCTCCCGACAATCTCGACTTTCTGAAAAGCTCTCCCTGCCTGACGGGTGAACGAGTGGTGTTTACCGGTACGCTCGCCTCGATGACGCACCACCAGGCGCACGATCTCGTCAAACAGTATGGAGGAGTCGCCACGTACAGCATCAGCCGCCAGACCACGATGCTGGTGCTGGGAGAAGAAGGCTGGCCGATCGACGAGGACGGCCTCGTTTCTCAAAAACTGAAACTGGCGGAAGAGTATCAGGCCGGCAACCCGGCGTTTCGGATTCTGCACGAATCGGACTGGCTGTATCTGTTGGGCATCGAATACAACCGGGAGGAGATTCGCCGGTTATACACGCCCGCGATGCTTCAGCAACTGCTGGGGATTCCGACGCACACGATTCGTGCCTGGGAACGCGCGGGATTGATCCGCCCGGTCCGCAGAGTGTATCGGTTGCCGTACTTCGAATTCGAGGAAGTCACGGCTGCGCGGCGACTGTCGGAAATGCTCGGAGCGGGCGTCTCGCGCAGCGAACTTGAGAAAAGTCTGAAATCTCTCGAGCGCCATTTCACGGGACTCGAACGTCCGCTCGCGCAGCTCGATATTCTCGCCCGCGATTCGCACCTGTTCTATCGGGATCACGCCGGACTCGTCGAACCGCGAACCGGACAGCGCGTGTTCGACTTCGACAATCAGGAAGAAGTGCTGCTGTTCGATCCGGACGAAGACGCTCCGCCCGAAGTTCTGGAATTTCAGATTCCCACGCCCGGACCGATCGTCGGCCAGGGCTGGTCGGCCGACGACTGGTTCGAGGAAGGCTGCCGGTTGATGGACGAGGGCGAACTTGCCGGGGCGGTCGAAGCGTTCCGGATGTCTCTGATCGAGGAGTTCGATTCCCCCGAAACGCACTTTCATCTGGCCGAGGCGTTGTATCGGCAGGGCAAAATTGATGCCGCGCTCGAACGCTCGCACGTGGTGGTCGAACTCGATCACAATTACGTCGAAGCCTGGACCCAGATCGGCTGCCTGCACGGAGAAATGCACGAATACGAGGAAGCCCTCGACTCCTTCGAGATCGCGCTCCGCGTGCACCCCGATTGTCCCGAAGCCCATTGGTTTCGGGCAGACACGCTGCGCGAACTCGGCCGCACGCAAGAGGCCGTCAAATCCTGGCACGAGTACCTCAAACACGACAGCCGCGGTCCCTGGGCCGAAATCGCGAAACAATACCTCGACCAGTACTCGACCTGCGATGAAGTCACATCGTGAGTGAGCAGATTGGGTTACGCTACGCTAACCCAATCTAGAAAACTGCACCGGAAGCCGATGCTCCCGAAAACGCGACTCCGGAAAACGACTCGCCGGCGACCGGCTCGACGCAGCCCAACGAGTGACAAACTTTCGTTCAACCGAACTCCATAGCACAAACCATGCACGAGCAGATACAACAGGAACTCGAACGCATCGAACGCGAAAATGACGTGCGCGTGATCTTCGCCTGCGAATCGGGATCGCGCGCGTGGGGCTTTCCCAGCCGCGACAGCGATTACGATGTGAGGATGGTCTACTACCATCCGCTCGAATGGTATTTGTCTCTGCAGACGCGACGGGAGGTGATCGAACGACCGATCACCGATGCGCTCGACATCAGCGGATGGGACATTCGCAAAACGCTCGCGCTGCTGCGCAAATCGAATCCAAACATTCTCGAATGGTCGCGATCTCCGATTGTGTATCGCCGCGATCGGAAGTTCTCCTTAATCGAGTCGTTATTGGAAATTTCGTTTCGTCCCCAAAACGCGATGCGGCATTACCTGAGCATGGCAAGCAATACTCGTCGCTCGTTTCTGGATCGTCCCGAGATCAATGTGAAAAAGTATCTTTATACGATCCGGCCTTTGATGTGTGCCCGCTGGATCGCCGAACGCAATTCGCAGCCGCCGATGCTCTATCGAGAACTAATGGAGGGGGTTCTGCAACGCGAACCTGACGTGGCCGCCGAGATCGAATCGCTCGTGGTTCGCAAGCAGGATCTTTCCGAGTCGGATGTGATCGGTCGCAACGACATCCTGCACGAGTGGATCTCGCGCGAGTTCGAAGCTCTGTCGGCGATCGTTCCGGAAGCAGATTCGTACCCGGAGTGGTCGTTGTTTCAAGACGCTTTTTACAAAACGATCGGCTTCGCGCAGGCCTGAGATTTCGTGCCGCGTCGGTCGCGTTCAATACTTCACGACGCGGCGCAAAATCACCGCACCGACGAGGAACAGGATCAGATTCGGGATCCACATCGCCCACGCGGGATCCACGTCGCCGGACTTCGACAGCGTCATCGCCAGCAGCACCACCGGGTAGTACAACAGCAGGATCGGTACGAAGCAGAGGAAAAAAGTCGTCAGGAATTGAGATTTTCCCTGCGTGATCGAAAACGGAGCACCGAGAAAAACGAAAAACAGGCAACTGGCCGACATCGCGTACCGGCTGTGAATCTCGGCGTTCATTTTGTTGGCCGCCCGTTGCCGGTGGAAGTTGTTCGGATCGGCGGCGCGAATTCGATCCGACGCCAGCGCATCGAAATCTCCGATCCCCAGCGCGAAGGCGACGCGAATGTCCCGCTTCAGTTCATTCTGCCGGATCATGCGTTCCATCCGTTCGAGACGGCGGCGGATCGCGGCGATCTCAAGGTGTCTCGGCTTGGTATCGTCGGCATTCTGACTGAGGGGAAATTCGCGACTTTCCTTGGCGACGAACAGCGTGGTCTCTCCGGGTGCGTCGATCTGGCAGTTGACCAGATTGAGTACCACCACCTGCCGTTGGAGATCGAATTTGATCATCGCTTCCTGCGCCTGCAGCGTCGTGGTCGATCGTCCGCGGGGGGAATACTGAAAGATCGGATTGATCAGCGTCTTCCCCTGCACATCCTTCACCGAAATCGTATATCCCTGAGCCGGATCGGTGATCAAATGAGTCGACTTGAGCCGGTCGAGAAAGATATCTTCCAAAGCGTCGGAAATCTTCTGTTGCATTTGCGTCACCGCCCAGGGAATGACCCGGTCGGTGAGAGCCATCGATCCCACGACCAGACAGGCTCCGAACAAAAACGCCGGCATCAGGAGCGAGAGCGGATTGATCCCCGCCGACTTGGTCGCAATCACTTCCTGATCTCCGGCCAGCCGTCCGTACACCACGCACACCGACAACAGCAGCGTGGCGGGAATCGTATAAGGCATCAGGGAAGGAATGATGAACGGCAGGATTTGAACGATCTGCGCTCCTCCCAGCCCGTTCTGTTGTGCTTCCCGAAACACTCCCACGAACACGAGCATCACCGTCAGCACGCTCAACAGCAGCACAAACACCTTCAGCAATTCTCCCAGAATATATCGCTGCAGGATTTTCATCTCGGGACTCGGGCGGGGAATTTAGGGATCAGGGATCAGGGATCAGGGATCAGGAGTCAGGAGTCAGGAGTCCATTTCAGAGGGAGATCAGAAGAGGGGTTCCGAGTGCGACCTGGATGATTTGTAGACCTTGAACCTTGACTCTTCTCCCATCGGTCGAGGAGGGTTCCGGGAAACCGAATCATTCGAGGTACGACTCACCGCCTCGATACGGTGCGAGCAAAGCCTCGGATCGGAACGAATTTCCGCGATTGAGCAATTCTTCTTCCGAATCCTTATTCAATTGACCCGGTTCGCGGTCGTACTTCGATTGGAGTTCATACATAAACCGATGCCGGTTCGTAATTTGTGTGGGAGAGAAGTTATCCGAGAAAAAATCGAGCGGAATGACCTGATACCACGGTGTTTGCAGTTTTGCGGGAAAGGTCTGGGTTTCGTAACCGTCCTTGATCAATGTCACTTCCCGTGTGCCGTAGTACGTAAAATCCAGACTGACGGGGGTGTATCCGTATTCTTTCCCGTCCACCAGGACCAGCGCCCCCGCAGGATTGGACTCGATCGTCATGCGGCGATGGACGCAACCTGCCTCGATCGAGACCAGCACGATTGCCCACAGAGTCAGCAAAAGCCGAGAAATGACGGAAGAACGTGATCGCATCGACATCCCGTTCGAGAAGTCTGAGAGGTTACCGGAGTGACTCAATCGTGCGGAATGTTAGTTTTCTGTCGAAATTCTGCCAAGGCCGGTCTCGATGACACAGAAAGCCGAAAATCAGCGGTAAAACGGGCCGGGAAGGATCTGTTTCACGGAACCGGCCCGGGCGAACACGATTTTGCAGGAGTTTGGCCGGTCAGATTGAAAAATTCCTGCGTGAAACATAAAGTCAAAGATTCGGAGTTAATTTCACATTGCCGGACTCAGCACAGTATGGAAATGTTTGTTCGCCAACCGTCTCAGAGTCGGGCAACCGGTTTGATGTACTCGAAGTCTGGTCGTTCTGCCGGGTTACCGAACGGGCGGTTTGACCGACACACTCTGGGAGCCTGTTCCCACGGTTTCCCGAAACGGAGTTCCTTATGACTCTCTCGGAGTTGTTAGCCGAGAAATTTCGCGCGGACATCCGCTTTCGCGGCGAGGCTTATCTGAAATCCGAGCGAGTGGAAGTGACGCGGGTTACGCCGAACGATCTGTTCGCGGTGATTCACGACGGCGTCGATTACCAGACGCAGCTCACGCGCTCGGACGCACGTCTCAAGATGTTTTGCAGTTGTTCGGCAGGTTCGGCCTCGCCGATCTACTGCAAGCACCTGTGGGCGGCGATTCTGGCAGTGGAAGAAGGGGGATTTCTGACCGGCAGCGTCAAACCGGACGCGATCCCCCCGTTTGCGTACGAAGCTCCCGCGATTTTTCCCTCGATCGACGATGACTGGGACGACGAGCCGGCCGACTTCGATCTGTTCCCTCGGATGTCCGAAACGCGCCCGGCGACCAGGCCGCCAAAAAAAACTGTCGAGGTCAAACTTCGTCCCTGGGAACAGGAATTGAAAAATGTCCGCGAGCGAATGCAACAGGATTCGTTCGGGAAGGCGGAAGCGGGCCGCGAGCGGGAAATTCTCTACGAAATCGACGCGAGGCAAAGCCGCGAACTCGGTTCGCTCGTCGTGCAGACATCCCAGCGCCAGCGGCGCGTCAACGGGCAATGGGGAAAAGTCAAACCCCTCAAACTGAAGAACGGTCAGCTCGACTCGATCGAAAATCACGAAGACCGCAAGCTGTTGGCATATCTTTCCGGCGGGATGCCCGAGAGGAGCAACTGGTACGCTCAACAGTCGGAAGTCCAGGCGACCTCGCATCGTTATCGCGTTCCCTTCGAATTATGCACGCTGATTCTCCCCATGATGTGTGCGACCGGACGCGTCCGGTTTCTGGACGAAGATTCCGAGGCCGCTTCGAAGCCGCTCGTCTGGGACGATGGCGAACCGTGGGAACTCACCTTGGGAGTCGAGCGAGCTTCAGGAGCAGAAGATGCCTGGCAGATCAAAGTTTCCCTGGTGCGCGCCGACGAAATCTGCAATCCCGCCACCGCACAGTTGCTGCTCCCCGGAGGATTGGTCGTGACGCAACATCAAATCGCCTTGTTGCGCGACTTTGATGCCTTCTCCTGGGTCGATTATTTAAGCTCGAAGCAATCGCTCGAAATACCGGAACAGGATGCGGACAATCTGATCGAACAACTGCTCGATATGCCGTCTCTCCCCCGGCTCGATCTTCCCGAAGAACTGAAACTCGAAGAAGTGCAGGGGACTCCCGCACCGGAATTGCTGCTCAGCGCGCCCAAAGCGACCGGCTGGCAAACCGAACGTCTCAAGGGAGAAGTCCGCTTCAACTACGAGGGGCAAACCGTCCGCGGCTCGTCCGAGCAATGGGCGATCGTCCAGCGGGATCAGAAACGATGCATCATTCGCGACCGCGACCGCGAAGAAAAACTGTGGTCTCAGGTGAACGAGTCGGGCTTCCGCCGAATTCTCGATCAACGCCGTTCGGGACAGGATGTCGAGATCTCCGCGCGTCAACTCGGTCCCGCGGTTCGCGAGTTGATGCAACGCGGCTGGGAGGTGCGTGCCGACGGTAAGCAGATCCGACAGGGATCGCCCCCGAAGTTTCGGCTGCGGTCGGAACTCGACTGGTTCGAACTCGAAGCCGATTTCGATTTCGGAGGATATCGCACCCCGCTCCCGGAACTCCTGGCGGCTTTGAAGCGGGGAGATACCACCATCCGCCTGAGCGACGGATCGTTCGGCATTATTCCGGAAGAATGGCTGCAGCAGTACGGTCTCCTGGTCGGACTGGGCGAAACGGAAGGCGATCATCTCAAGTTCACCAAAACGCAAGCGGCGATCCTCGACGCGCTGCTCGCCGAACAGACGGTCGAATTCGATCAGGCCTTTCTCGATCTGCGCGAACGATTTCACAATTACGACGGGATCGAGCAAAAGAAAGAAATCGACGCATTTCACGGCGAACTGCGGCCTTATCAGCGGGAAGGGCTTTCCTGGCTCGACTTCATGCAGCAGTTTCATCTCGGAGGGTGTCTCGCGGACGACATGGGGCTGGGAAAAACCGTGCAGCTTCTCGCCATGCTGCAGGAACGCGTGAAGAACAACGAACACAAGCTTCCCTCTCTGATCGTGGTTCCCAAATCGTTGCTCTTCAACTGGAAACAGGAATGCGAGCGGTTTACTCCGGAACTCAAGGTACTCGAATACTCCGGAATGAAACGAGAAACGCTGCGTCCGCTGTTTCCCGAAGTCGATATCGTACTCTCGACGTACGGAACGCTCCGGCGAGACATCACCTTGCTGAAAGATCAACGATTCGATTACATCGTGCTCGATGAAGCGCAGACGATCAAAAACTCGTCGTCGCAAATCTCGAAAGCGTCGCGGCTGCTCAGATCGAATCACCGCGTCGCGCTCTCCGGTACGCCGATCGAAAACCATCTGGGCGATCTGTGGTCGATTTTCGAATTTCTCAACCCCGGCATGCTCGGACGCAGTTCGCTGTTCAAAGCGCACGCCACCGACCCCGCCAGCCAGCAGTCGCGAAAGATTCTGGCGCAAGGTCTGCGGCCGTTTATTTTGAGACGAACGAAAAAGGAAGTCGCTCACGAACTGCCCGAAAAACTGGAGCAGACGATCCTCTGCCGCATGGAAGGCAAACAGCGCGAGCTGTACGAAGAAATGCGCGATCACTACCGCAATTCCCTGCTGGGGATGGTCGAATCGCAAGGTCTGGCGAAATCCAAGATGCACGTCCTGGAAGCGCTCTTGCGACTGCGCCAGGCAGCCTGTCATCCGGGACTACTGGATGAAGACCGGCTCGGCGAAAGCAGCGCCAAGCTCGACGTCCTGCTCCCCGACCTGAAAGAACTGCTGGAAGAAGGACACAAAGCGCTCGTCTTCTCGCAGTTCACCAGCATGCTCGCCATCGTGCGCAACCGGCTCGACAAGCAGGGCATCGCCTACGAATACCTCGACGGAAAAACCCGCGATCGTAAAAAGGTCGTCGAGCGGTTCCAGAACAACCCCGATTGCGGCCTGTTTCTGATCAGCCTGAAAGCGGGAGGTCTCGGACTCAACCTGACCGCCGCCGACTACGTCTTTCTGCTCGACCCCTGGTGGAACCCCGCCGTCGAATCGCAGGCGATCGACCGCGCTCACCGCGTCGGACAGACCAAGCAGGTCTTCGCCTATCGGCTCATCTGCCGCGGCACGGTGGAAGAAAAAATCGCAGAAATGCAGATGCACAAAAAAGAACTCGCCGACGCCATCCTCGAAGCCGACTCCAGCACGGTCCTCAAAGATCTGTCGGTCGAAGACCTCGAACTGTTGTTCTCCTGACGGAGAGTGGAAAGGTTCAAGGCTCAATGTTCGAGGTGACAGTTTGAACATTGAGCCTTGAACATTTCCCGCTCTCCGCTTTCTCAAAAATCCGGAGAAAGTTTTCGCAGCAGTTCCAGCGTCTCGGTCCTTTGCTCGATCGGGATCGTGTTCGCTTCGGGGGACTGTCCAGATAACACGTGCTCGATCCGCCCGGCGATCCGGCGGCGCAGTTCCTCCGGCAGAGACGCGAAAATCGGGGACACGACGAGCGGGCTGCAGCAGTACTTGAACAGACGGGTTTCGAGATCGAACTGCCGCAGCGAACGGCCCTGCTCATCTCGCGGCCCCTGCGACTCGTACCATGCGGCATACTGCTGATTTCCGACAATCGGAACGGGAAATGT
>DATKCB010000610.1:0-4198 GCA_035513495.1 Planctomycetaceae bacterium
CCGTCCATGACGGTCGAAGCGACATCGAGCGGATCTCCGCCTTCGCTGAGCGTTCGAAAGCGGCCGATGGCGTCGAAGTTTTCAAGCACGAATCCGTAGGGGTCGATCCGGCGATGACACTTCGCGCACTCGGCGACCGAACTGTGCTGCTCGATCAGTTGCCGTTCGGTCTGGCCCGTGGGAACGGATTCGGGAAGCACGGGGACGTTGGGCGGAGGACGCGGCAATCGCTCTCCGAGCAGAGTTTCCGAGACCCAGTTCCCTCGTAAAATTGGACTCGTCCGCGATGCTCCCGACTGCGAGGCGAGCACAGTCGCCTGCGCGAGAATCCCGCCGCGCGAATACTTCCTGACTCCGTCAACCTTCCGCCATTCGTCTCCTTCGATGCCTGGAATTCCGTAATGTTTTGCCAGCGTTTCATTCAGAAACGTATGGTCTGTATCGAGTATTTCGAGGATCGAGCGGTTGCTCGCGAACAGATCTTGAAAGAACAATATCGACTCCTCGTACATCGGCCCGCGCAGATCCGCGAACTCGGGAAACCTGGTTTCGTTCTTCTCGTCGTGCTGATCGAAATTGCGAACGTGTAGCCACTGGCAGGCAAACTCGATCGCCAGCCGGCGGATTTTTTCATCCTGCAACATCCGCCGCGTCTGTTCGAGAATCGCTTCGTCGTTCTGAAGTTGTCCCTCGTCGGCGACTCGTTGCAACGGATCGTCCGGAGGAGACGACCACAGAAAGTAACTCAATCGCGACGCGAGTTCGCTGTTCGCGACGCGACTCGATTCCGTCCCAAGGGCGGGTTGTTCGAGCCGATACAAAAACGCGGGCGACGTGAGGATTCGAACGAGCGTCAGCCGAATCGCTTCGGTGTGCGGCATCTCTTCGGCGCGGCGCTCGTGATAGAACGTCTGTAACTTTTGAACGTCAGACTCCGTCAGTTTCCGACGATAGGCCCGGTCGGCGTATTCGAGCAGCGCGTTCAGATGTTTCGGTTCGCTCTCGATCAGCTTCTGTCTGAACTCTGCGGCACTGTCGTGAATCGGCTTGCGCAGCGGCTCAAAGATCGTCGGATCGGCGTCCTGGGTCGCGAATTCCATCAGTTGCTCGAAGCCGGTCACGAGGGCGAGCGCGTCCTGACTGACGTAGTGCAACTCGGTCCAGAGCCGATCGAGTTTTTCGTGCTCCCGCTCGTCGAGCATCAGCCGGGAGAGTTGTTTGTCTTCGCGATGATGCAGCACCAGCGTAACCACTTCATCGACGGGAACGATCTGGGGATAACAGAACACCGCCGGGAAAAACTCGCGGAAGTCGTCCATCGCCTGCTTCGCGAGCGAATCTCCTTGCGTCCCCGCCTGCGCCAGAAACGGAACGCCCGGCAGAACAGATGCCGCTTCCGGTCGAACGAGCGTGGCGTTGACCTGAGCCATTCTTCCATGATCCGACGAGTCGGCAAATGCGACTGAGCTGACGAATTCGGCGTCGCGGCACAGTTCGGCCGGGAGTTCGATTTCCAGCAGAAACGGAGCTTCGAGGATCAGATCTTCCGAACCCGCTTCGAACAGAGCAGGATCGGGACCGAGCGTGGCGAATTTCATTTGTTCGGGAGATGCCCGGCGTGCGAGTGCTGCATAATCGATCTGCGAGAACAGTGGACCATCGAGAGACTGAAGTTGTCTGCTGAGGAGCTTGTCGGGTTCTTTCGTGTTCGCATCAGCCAGATGGGACAACAGCGTCTGAATCTGCTCAGCGAGTTGCTCCGCCTTCGATTTGTCTTCGGTCGCCAGCCATTGTCCGATCAGGGAATCGGCGGGGATCGCGCTGAGCGTCGATCGGCCATCCACCGCACCGGTGTAGAAATGCCAGACGGCTTTGTGACCGAAACTGTCGTCGTGAGGATTTCCCGCTTCCATCGAGTCGGCACAGTCTTTCGACAGCGACCAGACGCGAGGTTTTTCAACTTGCACTTCGGTGATTTCCAGATCGATCTCGGTCAGATCGCAGACGTGACTCCCGTCGCGGGCGTCGATGATCAGCGAAATCACGTCGCCCGGCCGAACGGCAAAGTTTTCGACAGGCTCGATCGTCGCTTCTTTTCCGAGATCGACGTTTCCACTCAGCAGCACCCGCCGCTGAATTCCCCGCCGCGACTCGATCGACCATCTGATCCCGTTGCCGCAGGCGTTGTGCGCGTCTTTGACGAGAGGAGCGATCCGGATTTGTCCCGAAATCGGACTCTGCCAGCCGACGGCAATCCAGCGCTCGGGTCGCGGATGGACGGCCACCTTGTGCGGCGGAACCGTTCCGGGAATCTGGACGGTCTCATCGGAGGAGTTCCCCACGATGGAAAGCGCCGACAGTCCGGGAATCTGCCACCCCTGCACGGCGCGGTTGCCGTTCGCTCCGTCAAGCCGCGTCTCCAGATAACCGTCGAGTCGAACTTCAGATCCGACGGCGATGCCCAGATAGTTCAGCCACGGCCGCAGGATCAGCGGATCGATCTCATAACGCGCCGCGATTTGCTCCAGATCGTCCTGCTTCGGGTCTGAACGAAGTTCGAAGGCTGCCGCCAGATAACGCGACGTTTTACGGACCGCTTGCGTCAGCGACTTTTCGAGGATGGCTGTAATCGCTCGCACGTCGCGAAACAGAATCGGAGGTTTCCCCACTCGCTCGATTCGAGGAGATTTCCAGATCATTTTTGAGGCCCCCGTTCCAGCACCTGCCACGACGCCTTGCAGGTAAACTTTCACCGATCCTCCCTCGGTCGAGGGCTGCAACTTCACGCGAAAGTTCTGTGTCGTGGTGATCGGATTTGTCGCTTCCTGCCAGGGCCGAATGCTCCCGAAGTGTCCGACCGAATTGAACTTCCAGAGCTGATCCTGCCAGTTCCGCACCCGCTTCGCGAGCGGTTCCGCTTGTGCCGGTTCGGCGTTTCGCCAGCGTTCGCGCAAATCGTTGAGCAGCAGTGAATCGGGCTGCTGCGAACTGAGCATCGTCGCCAGGATTTCAAAATACTTCGGATTGAGTTGTTCCTGTTCGGCGAGACTTCGGGCGATTGTCGGATCCTGCTGCAGCGCGTCTCGGTGTCGGATCAGTGCCGAAAAGTAACGCGAGAGATCAAGTCGTCCGTCTTCGAGCGTCGCCCGCTTAGGATCGGCCACGCTCCACCGGTCGAGAATCGACGTGTCTCGCCCATCGGTGGTGTGATTGAGATAGATCCGGCGAATCTCGGCCATGATTTCGTTCGACCAGTCGCGGCTGGTCGTCCCTTCGGAAAACCGGATTCCGTCGGGCAGCAGCACCAGATGCGAAGCAACCTCTCCTCCCGCAGCGACGTACTTCTCGATCATCGCGGGGGACATCGACAGCGCGTTCCCGGTGTTGGTGAATCCTTCTCCCGCCGCTCCATCGACGGGAAACTCATGGGCCGGATCGAGCGAGTCGATGCCGGTCAGTTCGCGAATCGTGTAGGTGTACTCGGCGTTGTTGAGCCGTCGCAGCAGCACCGGCCCCGGATCGCCCGCATTCGCCAGAGCTTCGGCATCGAGATAATTCTCGACCCACGTCTGCAATAATTTTTTCTGTTCGACCGCAGGTTGCGGACTGTCTTCGGGCGGCATCTCGTTCGTTTGCAGCATCAGCCGCACTTTCTGCCACGCGGCCGCATCCTTACGAACGTCCGGTAACGATGCGAATTGTTCCAGATCGAGTTCGCCTTCCTTCGCTTCTGTGGAATGGCAGTCGAGACAGAATTGTTTCAGCAGCGGCTGGACGTCCCGCTCGTAAGCGACGCTCAACTGTTCGAACGGAACCGCCGGTTTCGATTCGGCGGAGACCGCTGCGGTTGTTCCCAGAAACTGGCACACAACGAGAGAGAAAGTGATTCGCAGCATAGGATTTCCGATTTTCCCGGCGGGATTCAGATTCCGATTAAACTGTGACATTCCCCCAATCACTCGATCGGGATGGCACGAGGTTTTCGGTTCCATTACGATGTAATATCAATATTACTTGATTTGTTATCGCTGAGAAATAGTATGAGAGATTTGTGTCTTATCCTGTGTGTCGCGGTCGGAGTTCTTCCGATCAAATTGGACGCACAGGAATCACCCGATTCCGTTCACTTCGAAAAGCACGTCCGGCCGGTGCTGGTCGAGCAGTGTTTCGATTGCCACAGCGATGGTTCCGTCGAATC
>DATKCB010000611.1:0-6173 GCA_035513495.1 Planctomycetaceae bacterium
AGGCTTATCCCGTGATTCTGTTTCTGCTGCTGGCCTTCACCAATTTCCAGTTGCTGCAACAGCTTTCCGGGCGGGGCGGGGGATATTATTGACCTTACTCGAACTCGTCGGCTGAGAAGATTTGTTCTTCTTCCATGCCCGATTGATCTTCGCCCGTTTGATCTTCCCCGGCCGACCAGAGGCGTTGGAGTTCCTTGAGTTTTTCGGTCTGTCCGAGCCGAGGATAAAGTCGCAGAAGTTGGTGAAACGCGGGTGCGTAGTTCGCGCAGTCGCGAAGCGCCACTTCGAACGAACTGGCGGCTTTTTCTTCATCGCCTTGTGCGAGCAGCGCGACGCCGAGGTTGTACTTGACTCCCGCCGTGACCGGGACGCGTTCGAGGATTCCGCGATAACTGGTGACGGCACCGACGAGATCCCCCTTGCGGGCTTTGATGTTGCCGGTATCGAGTCCTTTGAATCGTCCTCCGACCGACGAGCCTCCGTACGAACGAACGAGTTGCACGATCGCGACCGGCACGCCGATGACGAACAGCAGATTGCCGAACAACATTTTCCAGGCGTCGCCGCGCATGCAGGGAGGGCAGCGCCAGGTCTGTTTCTGCCAGAAACCATTAATGACGAGGAGAATGTAGATATAGAGGATCGTGAATTTCAGCGGGCGCGTATACATTCCGCATTCTTCGCAAATGCGAAGCCCCCGCTCTTCCTTGATCGGTTCGGATTCGGGATCGAGCGTCGAGAGGGAGTCGCAGAAGTGGCAGTAAAGTTGGGGCGTGGCGGGCAGGTCGGTGAGGATCAGCGTGGCGTCGCACTGGGGACAAATGGCGTCCCGAAAGCGGTCTCCCTGGCCTTTTTTCTCCAGTTCCAGCTTATGCTGCTTCGCCCAGACGGCGCTGCGGGAAAGGTCCAGCAATTTTTTGAGCTGTTCGGCCTCTTTCTTCGAGGTGAGTTGAATCAGCAGCACGCCGACCGGGTCTCGTTCGTTGCCGGTTGCGTACGAGAGAGCCAGCTTCATTTCGCGAAGTTCGGCGTGGATGATCGACTCGACGGGGAGTTCGGTGGTTTCGAGCGTCAGGATATCTCCGTCGAAGTTCCCCTTTTTACGAAACAAGGTGGTCTGCTGGCCCTGTTCGTTGAGCCAGTGAAACTTGAATGCGAGAAAGTGGTCGTCGTGCACAATCGGGACTCCTGGAGAAACTCGCTGCGAGGGAAAACAATGAGATCATAAGGCATCTTTGAGTCGATCGGCGCGTTTTTTTCGCAGAAAACGGGAATCGATTTTACTGAATTCGAGAAACCGGGATTTCCCGAAATTTCCACAGTATTCCTTCCCAGCCGCGATGCGATATTATTGCTGAGGATGAAACACGAGAGTCGATTGCATGCCCACCCTGCTGCGCGATGTGGGCATGGCACCCGTTTCGGGAAAGTCTGATTTCTGTAACACTTCAGCCGAATGGCGAGAGGCAACGTAGGACGGCCTTCCAGCCCGTCCGAGAGACCACTCGATCGTTCCGGACGGGCTACAAGCCCGTCCTACGTCACTTGGCTGAGGTGTTACTGATTTCTCAATTCCAGTGTCGTAGAACGGAAACCGGCAGCATGTCTGACTTCAAAGTGACCGAACTCGATCCCGAACTCGATTTCGGGAGTCTCACCTATTGGGACGTGGTGATTATCGGTGCCGGCCCTGCAGGATTAGCGGCGAGTCTGACGACGGCTCACCGGGGGCTGACGACGCTCGTGATCGAAGCCAAGTCCGAAGCGGGAGGGCAGCCGCAGTTTCTGTACGCCGACAAGAAGATCGTCGATATCCCCGGCTTTCCTGACGGGATTACCGGAGCGGAACTCTCCGAACGGACGTACCGGCAGGCGGTCGACGCGCTGGTGCAGTTTCGATTCGAGGAAGAGTTGATTTCGATCGAAGAAACCGACGAGTCCGAGAAAGACGACCCGCTCAAAAAAGTGGTCACGAGCCGGGGGGAGTATCGCTGCCGCAAGGTGATTCTCGCGTGCGGACTGTTGCATTACCCGCGCAAGCTCACCGTCCTCGACCAGCTCGATTCGAAGCGGGTTCAATACAAAGTCCCCCGCGTCAACGATTATCACGGAGAGAATATTCTGATCGTGGGGGGAGGTGACTCGGCGCTCGACGCGGCCGTGATGGTTCTGCAGCGCAACGGGACGGCCGATCTGATCGTGAGAAAACCGGAAGTCGCCGGAAAAGCTTCCTCTGTCGGACGAATCAAAGAACTCGGAGGAAGGATTCATTACAGTGCCGAGATCGAGTCCGCCCGGATCGAAGGGGATGAGATCGTGGCCGAACTCTCGACGGGGACGACCGTCCGGGGAGACAAGGCGATCGTACAGATCGGGTTTCTCTCCGCCCGGGAGACGTTCGAACGATTGGAGATCACCCTGAACGAGGACGGGAGCATCGCGATCGATCCGTATTACGAGACGAGCCGCCGGGGAATCTTCGCGGTTGGCGACGTGCACGGAGACATCAAGCTGATCGCGGTCGCGTGGGCGGAAGGGATTCAGGCGGCGATTTATGCGTTCAAGGAAATCACCAGTCCGTACTGGCTGAACGAGAAACGCCTGCACGACCACAAAATCGCGATGATCGGAGAAAAAATGAGCGAAGCGGCGTTGGCTCATTCCAAATCGATCGGAAAGACGCGTCACAAGATCTGAAAATCGCCCAGATCGTCGGCCGCTTCGAGATTCGTCTGCTCTTGCGAAAAATGCCGTTCGATCTGCTCCAGCCAGACGTCCGAGGGAGGACCGTACGGGCGGAACTTCTCCGTGCTGCCGACGTCGTCGCGATACAGCACCGCCCGATTGACCCCCAGTCGGTTTGCCGCAGGCGACTCGATCAGATTGCTGGAGTCGGTTCCGCTCATCTGGAAGGCGATTCGATACTCGAATTCCTTGAGCATCGGCCGACCCAGCCAGCGGTCCACGTTGTTATACGAGTTCGCCCAGACGACGAAATGAATCCCCGAGGCCGGGCCTTCACGGAGCAGATCGCCGAATCGCTTCGAGGAACTGACAGTTTTTTCTTTGTCGAAACCTCCGAAGCCGAAATCGTCGTCCGATTTTTTGAGCTGGCGGAACTGCGAGACATCGAGCACGAACACGCAGATCGCCGGTGGGTTCGCGGCAGGATCGTCCTTCCGCCGGTCGAGTTCCGCCGAGAGTTCCTTGAGCCGGTCTTCGACGTTCGCCGGGTTCGCCCAGGAGATCGGCCCCGGCAGTCGGTCGACGATTTCCTGCCAGCAAGGTGAAAGCGAGTCCCCTTTCGCGTCACCGTCGAGGATCACGGTCGTGGCGATTTCCACCGGCGACAGTTTCTGATTGGCGAGCGAGACCAGCGCCGTGGAAACGATTCCTTCGACGGCAGACATTTCCTGGCCGACGATCAGCACGTTCTGGCCTGGCTGACGTTCGAGCGAGATCGCCGAGGGACGCGAGATCGTGACCGGGTCGCCCAGCCAGAATTTGAGCGAGCGCGAAGCCGCGGCGTTCGCGCCGACGGTTTCGGGAATGCGGAGGATTTCGGGATTGAAGGACTGATCGGCGGGAATGTTTCCCTCGAAGACAGTACAGGCGTACGAATCCTCTCCGCGCGCTTCGGCTTCGTGCAGGATTTGTGCGAGACACTGTTCGCGTTCTTCGTCATCGAGCCAGGCGATCTGAAACGGGCTGTTTCCTTCGATGGTTCCGTTGGCGTCGTTGTAGATCGCTTCTCCGGGACGAGTCAGGAGCCGGGCGGCGGAGTTTTCCTCGCTCAGGATCAGATGCGCGTCGGACTCGGAACACTGCAACGCGATTCGAACGGCCATCTGGCTGAGCGTCGAACGCGCGAGGCTGTAGGCTCCACCCAGCGTCTGCGAACCGAGCAGCACGTGGACTCCGAACGCGCGGCCCTGCCGGACGAGCCGGTCGAGCAAGAGAGAAGCGGTTTGGGCGATGCGGTCGTCCTCGGTAAAGAATTCCTGAAACTCGTCGATGATCAGCAGAATGCGGGGCATGGGATGATCGGGCCGGGCGTTTCGCCAGCTTTCGACATCCTGCACGCCCGCTTCGCGAAACAGATCGCCTCGTTCTTTGAGCGTCTCATCGAGTTTCTGCAGCGCGCTCACTCCGAACTCCCGGTCGCTCTCGATCGCGATGACGCGCGCGTGCGGCAGATGGTGCGAGGCGTACGTCTTGAACTCGACCCCTTTCTTGAAGTCGATCAGATACAGTTCGAGATCGTCGGGGGAGTAACGCATTGCCGCATTGGTGATGATGATGTGCAGCAGAGTCGATTTCCCCGAACCGGTGCGTCCGGCGACGAGTACGTGTTGCGACGTTCCCAGACCGAGTTTCAGATGCTGCAGCCGCGTGGCCCCCGATCGGCCGAGCGGAAGATCGAGTTGCTTGCGGCTGTCGGTTGTCCACAATGCCTCCACACCGGGAGCGATCCGCCGGAATGGGACTTCCACGCGGCGGACGGTCGTCGAGAGTTCGCCGACTTGCTTGACGATGTCGGAAAAGAGCTGCGGTTCGGGCGGGTCGTCCGGCGCGAGAACGAACAGGGGTTCGCCGAACGAGTTTGTTTCGAAATGATCCTGATTCCAGTCCAGGACCAGCGCGTTATCGGCGAGCGAAGCGAGATCGAAATCGCGAGGCAGCGGTTTGGCCGTATCCCGGGCAATGAGCAGGTACACTCCGCACCGCGGCCCGCTCGCGGCGATGTTCGCGAGCCGCTGCGCGGCCCGTTCGCTGAAACTGGTGGGAAAACCGGAGACGACCAGCACGCGATAAGGTTCGGCGACTTCGCCGGCGTATTCGTTGTATTCCTCGATCGACTCGAATTCGTTGCGCAGATACTTCTGAAAGATGTTTTCGAGATGCTCGGTCAGATCGGCGAGTTGCTTGTCGATCTGAGCCGGTTCGGTCCAGATGCGATGCGTGATCAGCAATTCGTTCTGATCGGTCAGATGCATGAACGACGAGAAGGGTTCACCGAGACCGACGGGATCGAGGACGGTAAACCGGACGGAGCCTGGTGGAATTCGCGTCAGGAATCGGAGCATGGCCACTTGCAGGATGCGCTCCGCGGTCTGCCTTCCTTTGCTGTCGTAGTTCAGGATCAGTGTCGGTGCGTCGGGGAAGGAGAGGACGGCCGGGAATGTCCAATCGGTGGGTAATTCGGCGAACTCCGGTGCTTCGGAGACACCCCCTTCGAGAAAAGCGAGCGAGGTTCCGAAGGTGCCGAGGGGAATTTCCGTGGGAAGATTTTCGGGTGCCGAGGACTGATGAATCGTGAGCTTGTTCCACGGTTCGGCGGGGATCGAAGCCTGGTGCAACTGTTGCGAGATTTCGGTGACGTGCCGCAGACGATTGGTCCATTCTCCCAGGAGCGACTCGTGCAAGTTGTTCAAGCGGGATTGATGGATCTCCTGCCGCTCCCGGAATTCGTTGCGCAAATTCGCGACTTCCGTTTGATGATGCGTTTCGAGTTGCTGCAGCCAGAGGGCGTGCTGAGCTTCCAGACGGGAGATTTCCCGCTCGTGAGCGGCTCGCAGCGGCTCCGTTTTTTCCGCGCGTTCCCCTGTGGCTCGTTCGAGCAGTGAATCCCGCTCGGCGATAACCTCTTCGAGCGCGCTCGCGCGATCTTCCGCAAATTTTTCGAGGGAGCGTTCCCGATGGACGACGAGTTTCTGATAGAGATTGCTGAACGCGTCGTCGGCCTTGTCGAGCTCTTTTTGAGCCAGTCGCTCCCACGAGTCGTAACACTGCTGCGCCAGCGACTTGGCGCGATGAAAGGCTTCGAACGCATCGCGCGTCTGACGACGGGAAGTATCCCAGCAGAGCAGACCGATCACGAGCGGCACAAGAACCGCTGCCCCACCGAGGATCGCCAGCCACATTTCGGGTGACATCTGCCCGAAGCCCAGCGCGGTCCGATCGAGCAGAAACCAGGCTCCTCCGAAGAGCGCGCCCGCACCGAGCAGAATCATCGTCAGCAGCCGCCGTCCCGAACAGAGGTGTGCGAAGCCCTGCGATTCGAGACGCTCGAATGAATTTCGAGCCAGTTCTTCCAGCTCGGAAAATTGCTGAATCGCTTGCGCCGCGTCGGAGAACTTTCCAATGCGCTCGGCGGGGGGAAGCTCGGTTCC
>DATKCB010000612.1:0-6816 GCA_035513495.1 Planctomycetaceae bacterium
CCCTCGACGAAACAGGCCGGTTCGCCAACCGCGTCGGAGGACTGGTCGCCTCGCGCGCGGGAGCAATGCCCGACCTGCGCACGGAGTTTCAATCGCTGATCGAGGAATTTGTAGCCGGGTAAGCGGCTGAACTCCCCACAAATAATTTTTCCTTCGGGTGGATTGGTTTGTGTCTCGACAAGTTACCTCTGGAAGTTCGTGGTCCCGGCCGGTAAAATGAAATTGCAGCGGGTGAATCCCTGCGCGATGCCCACCGGAAGATTTCCCTGTCTTCCTCGAACCGGTTCGAACGGGACCAGCCCGCCGAAGTTTCCCTCCGGAAAAGGTTTCATTATGCAAGCGCTCCGTCTGACATTCGCGACCTTGACTCTGCTGCTCCCGTTGAGCGGTCTGGCTCAGGACAAACTCGAATACAACCGCGACATCCGTCCGATTTTTGCCGACACCTGCTTCAAGTGTCACGGACCGGATTCCGCCGCTCGTCAAGCCGATCTGCGGGTGGATCTGCGCGAAACGGCGATCGACATGGGCGTGATCGTGCCGGGCAAGCCCGAAGAGTCGGCGATGATCGAACGGATCTTCTCCGACGATCCCGACCTGTTGATGCCCCCTCCCGCGTCGCACAAAAAACTGACCGACAAGCAGAAAAACCTGCTCAAGCGCTGGATCGCCGAAGGGGCCGAGTATCAGCCGCACTGGTCGTTTATCGCTCCGGTTAAGTCGGAACTGCCGCAAGTGAAAAACGAAGCCTGGGTCCGTAACCCGATCGATCGCTTCATTCTCCAGCGGCTCGAACAGGAAGAATTCACCCCCGCCGCCGAAGCCGACCAGCGGACGCTCGCCCGGCGGGTCGCACTCGACCTGACGGGACTTCCCCCGAATCCCGAATTGGTGGAGGAGTTCGTCAAAGACAACTCACCAGACGCTTACGAAAAATTTGTCGACAAACTGCTCGCGACATCGCAATGGGGCGAGCATCGCGGACGCTACTGGCTCGATTACGCCCGCTACGCCGATACGCACGGAATTCACTTCGACAACTTCCGCGAGATGTGGTCGTATCGCGATTGGGTGATTGACGCCTTCAACAAAAACATGCCGTACGATCAGTTCACGATTGAAAACCTGGCGGGGGATCTGCTCCCGGACCGGACTCTCGAACAACAGATCGCCTCGGGCTTCAATCGCTGCAACATGACCACCAACGAAGGAGGGATCATCGATGAGGAGTACAAGGTTCTGTACGCCCGCGACCGGACTGAAACCACGTCCCTCGTCTGGATGGGACTGACGGTCGGCTGCTGCACGTGCCACGATCACAAGTTCGATCCCGTCTCGCAGCGCGAGTTTTACGGGCTCTCGGCGTTCTTCAACAACACGACGCAACCCGTCCGCGACGGAAACGTCAAGGACACTCCCCCGATCATTCGCGTTCCGCTCGAAGCGGACGCCGCACGCTTCGAGGCGCTCAAATCCGAACTCCCCGCCGCCCTGCAGACAGTCGAAGCGCGCAAAACTGCTGCCCGTCCGGAATTCGACAAGTGGCTCGCTGCGGTTACTCCCGAGCAGTTCGAAGACCGCATCCCGACCGAAAAACTTTCGCTGCACGCTCCGCTCAATGAGGGTGAGGGAAAACAGACCAAAATCGTGCTCGAAGGAGAATCGCAAGATCTCTCGCTGACCGAATCGGCCGCTTGGGAAAAGGGCTATCTCCCCGGCAGTGCCGTTCAAATCTCTAAAGGGGGAATCGCGGAAATCTCCGACGTGGGCGACTTCGACACCTCGCAGCCCTTCTCCTGTTCGGCTTGGGTGAAAGTTCCCGCCAACGACGGATCCGGGGCGATCGTCTCGCGAATGAACAACGGCGACAACTATCGCGGCTGGGACTTCTGGATGGAAGGCCGCCGCGTCGGAACGCACATCATCGCCCAGTGGAACGCCGATGCCGTCAAGGTCGTCTCGAAAGAGCAGATTCCCGCCAACAAGTGGGTTCACGTCGCCTTCACCTACGACGGCAGCGCGAAAGCCGCCGGTGTGAAGGTCTACATCGACGGCAAGCAGCAACAGACCAACGTCCAGGCCGACTCGCTCAAAGGAAGCATCAAAACAACCGTTCCCTTCAAGATCGGACAGCGAAACACGTCTGATCCGATTTCGGGAATCGCCTTGCAGGATCTGCGAATCTACACCCGGGCGCTCGCGCTGGCCGACGTCGAATCGCTCTCGGGTCTGGCGCGCTATGCAGGGATCGTCGCGAAACCCGCCGATCAGCGAACCGATCAGGAAAAACAGGATTTGTACAATTACTGGTTGCCGACGTTCGACGAGCCGTTCCGCTCGCTGACGGCAACCGTCGAACAACTGCAGCGCGAAGAAGCCGACATCCACGCTCGCGGAACGATCGCCCACGTGATGCAGGAGAAACCGGAAGAGGCGATGGCGTTCGTGCTGTTCCGGGGCGATTACGACAAACCCCGCGATCAGGTCACTGCCGGAACGCCCGAGATTCTCCCTCCGTTCCCCGAGGAGTTCCCCCGTAATCGGCTCGGACTCGCACAGTGGCTGCTGCTCGACGACCATCCGCTTACTGCGCGGGTGACCGTCAATCGGTTCTGGCAGGAAGTCTTTGGGACCGGCCTGGTGAAATCGTCGGGCGACTTCGGCGTGTCGGGCGATCAGCCGAGCCATCCCGAACTGCTCGACTGGCTGGCGATCGACTTCCGCGAATCGGGCTGGGATGTGAAACGCTTCTTCAAGCAGATCGTGATGTCGTCCACCTATCGCCAGGCCGCGACGAGCACTCCCGAAAAGCGCGAAAAAGATCCCGAAAACCGCTTGCTCGCACGCGGTCCCCGGTTCCGGATGGATGCCGAGATGGTCCGCGATCACGCCCTTGCTGCGAGCGGGCTGCTGGTCGGCAAAATCGGCGGACCGAGCGTGAAACCGTACCAGCCGCCCGGTGTCTGGGAGGCGATCGCGATGAACGTCAGCAACACCCGCAGTTACGAACCTGAAACCGGCGAGAACCTGTACCGACGCAGCATGTACTGGTTCTGGAAGCGGATGGCTCCCCCCGCCTCGATGGATATCCTCAACGCGCCGAACCGCGAATACTGCGTCATCCGGCGGGAACGGACCAATACTCCCTTGCAGGCGCTCGTCACGCTGAACGACGAACAGTTCGTCGAGGCGGCGCGGCATCTCGCGTCGAGGAGTCTGACTGAAGGAGGAAACACATTCGATCAGCGGATCGACTTCATCGCGAAGCATCTCCTCGCCCGTCCATTACGAGCCGAGGAGAAATCGATTGTCAAGGATTCTCAGCGGGAACTTGCCGACTACTATTCGCATCACAAAGAAGACGCGCAAAAACTGATCGAGGTCGGCGAATCGAAACCCGACGCATCGCTCGATCCGGCCGAACTGGCCGCCTGGACGATGCTGACCAACCAACTGATGAACCTCGACGAGGTTTTGTGCAAATAAACCGTAGGATGGACTTCCAAGTCCGTCCAAAACAATGGAGCTGGGAGCGGACGGACGTGGACGTCCATCCTGCCTTTCCAGCGCAAGGAACAAACCCATGATTTCCTTCGACGAATTCAAACGGAACATCACCCGCCGCCATTTCTTCTCGCAGGGTTCGAACCTGCTGGGAGGCGCTGCGCTGGCGAGTCTGATGGGTCAGTCCGCCTTCGGTGACATGCCCACTCAAGCCGGATTTCCCGGAGCCGTCCCCACGCACTTTCCCGTCAAGGCGAAGCACGTGATCTATCTGCACATGGTCGGCGGACCTCCGCAAATGGACCTGTACGATCCCAAGCCGGTGATGAAGGAGTGGTACGACAAGGATCTCCCCGATTCTGTCCGGATGGGGCAGCGTCTGACGACGATGACTTCCGGACAGAAACGCTTCCCGATCGCTCCGTCAATGTTCAAGTTCGCCAAGCACGGCGAGTGCGGGATGGATGTCTGCGAACTCCTGCCGCAGACCGCCAAGGTCGTGGACGACATGGCGTTCGTCCGCAGCATGCACACCGAAGCGATCAACCACGAACCGGCGATCAGCTTCATTCAGACCGGCAACCAGATCACCGGCCGTCCCTGTCTCGGAGCGTGGGCTTCGTACGGACTCGGCTCGCTCAACGAAAACCTGCCGACGTTCGTCGTCATGATCGCCCGCCCGACCAACACCGAACAGGTGCAGGCGATTTCGGCCCGTTTGTGGTCGTCGGGCTATCTCTCGGGAGAGCACGCCGCGACCAGTTTCCGCACGAGCGGCGATCCGATTCTGTATCTCAACAATCCTCCCGGAGTCCCCGGAGAAGTCCGCCGCACGACGCTCGACGGTCTGAAGCAACTGAATCAGTTGAATTACGACCTCGTCGGAGATCCCGAAACGCACACTCGCATCCAGCAGTACGAACTCGCCTACAGGATGCAGACCAGCGTCCCCGAACTGACCGACCTCGCCTCGGAATCGAAGGCGACGTTCGATCTGTACGGAGAGGCCGCGAAACAACCGGGAACATTCGCCAACACGACGCTGCTCGCCCGGCGGATGGTCGAACGGGGCGTCCGGTTCGTGCAGATCTATCACAACAACTGGGACACGCACGGAAACGTCGCTGGCCGGCTCCCCGACCAGTGCCGCGATGTCGATCAGGCGACTTTTGGTCTGATCAACGACCTCAAGGCGCGCGGCCTGTTCGACGAAACGTTGATTGTCTGGGGGGGCGAGTTCGGACGGACGATCTACTCGCAGGGAGGACTCTCGGAAAAGAATTACGGACGAGACCATCACCCCCGCTGCTTCACGATGTGGCTGGCCGGAGCGGGGATCAAGGGAGGCACGATCCTCGGCGAAACGGACGACTTCTCGTACAACATCGTGAAAGACCCCGTCCACATCCACGACTTCCACGCCACCGCCCTCAAACTCCTCGGCTACGACCACGAACGGTTCAGCGTCAAAGTGCAGGGCCTCGACTCGAAGCTGACGGGTGTCGAACCGTGCCGGGTTGTGGAAGAACTGCTGGCGTAAAGCCAACCGCGCTCACGATCCACGAAATTGAATGGGTGGCTGCTATGAAAACCTGTTGGTAGTCAAGAAGCAGACATACGTTTTTTTCTTGATCATCCCGCAACACTGGAGCGAACCCGGTGGTCCCATGCTTCTATTCGAGCGTTCAGCGATTTGCGGTAGCCATTCGGGTTTTCAATAAAGATACCGACTGGTTCACTTGGGGACGAGTTGCGGAATTTCTTCCTGGCCCAAGCCACCCTCGAAATCGTCTGTTTGTACCGCTCTTTCTTTGGCGCAAGTCTAGTCGCCACAATGAGAAAGTCCTTTGGCCTGTTGGCCAAAGGACTTGTTTAGAACGAAAAGTCGGGATGACAAGACACCGTTAGAACTTTTTCTGGCTGGATTACAAGGGTGGGAAGTGAGCTTGCCGAACGACTTTTCGTGGAAATTAGACATCCTTTACTGATCGACTCCGTGGTCATCAGCAGATCGTCTCGTCGAGCCATCTGAGCACGAGCCGAAACACCGAAAAGGCTGCGGATTCACAATTGCACAAGGCGATGATCGAAGATTGGGAAGTCATCGAACAGGCGACTCGCGTGGAGACGCCGGGGTCACTTCCCGTGTGTCCGTACCAGGTTTGTCCCCCCGCGTGATCGAGGTAGAAGCCGTGACCATATGCCCTTGAACTGCTAATCGGGCTCACGCTCCGCCAGAGAAATTCTCGCGTCGAGTCACTGAGGAGACGACCTTCGCTGAGACATCGGAAAAACTGCCGCAGATCCTCCGCGTTCGTGACGATTCCCCCATCGGGACCGCCGACACTCGGCACATGGCCGATGTTCGGAGAGCCATTCGCCAAATACCCGACCGCCAGATCTTCTGGTGGTTGATCGATTGAGGGGAAGCCCGTCAATCTCATGTCGGCTGGTTCGGTGACCCACTTTGCGATGGCGGCGGGGTAGGGCTGCTCGGTGAGCGACTCAATCGCCAGCCCCAGCAGAACAAAACCCGCGGAGCTATATCGAAATTGGCCTGCTTCATGTCGCGGGGCTTGCAGGACGTACGGCAAGAACGCCTGCGGACAAGTCAATCTCGAAACGTCCATTCCGGCAAACGGCAACTCTGCGTCGTCATCCAGATAATCGCCGAGTCCAGAGCGATGGGAGAGCAGCGAAGCGAGCGAAAAGTTCTGATCGAAGTACCGCTGCACTGAGGGGACGATGTCCCCTAGCAAATCTTCGAATTTGCAGCACCCAGCATCCACCAACCGGCCGATGCATACCGCCGTAAACATTTTGCCAACCGATGCCGTTGCGAAGCGAGTCGCCAATGTGTTGGGGCGTCCGATCGCCCGATTCGCCAATCCTCCGGCATACTCAATCGGTTGCTGCCCATCGATGGTAACGGAAACGACTCCGCTGAACGCACTCGAATGAAACAACTCGTAAAGTTCCCGTCCCGGCGAGTTGTCCATGCCGTTCATCATATACGTAAACATATGCGTGCTTTACGATCCGCGGCCGAACCTCAATGCTAACAGCAGGCAGTCTAGATGTTGATGGTCCCTCGCTTAGCTGTCCCGAAAAAGTTCAAATCCCGCCAACAATCGCTCTCGCAACTGTTGGCGGGAATTAAGGTTACGGATCAGTCGGGATGACAAGATTCGAACTTGCGACCTCTGCGTCCCGAACGCAGCGCTCTACCAGGCTGAGCCACATCCCGAGTGGTTTCGTGCTTGAGGAGTGAGTTCAGGAAATCGCTCTCCGAAACCTTTTCGCATTCTAGAG
>DATKCB010000613.1:0-8336 GCA_035513495.1 Planctomycetaceae bacterium
GTGACAGCACGGCTTCTCGACGTAGACGTGCTTCCCTGCGTTGCAGCCGAGAATCGTCGCCGGTCCGTGCCAGTGATCGGGAGCCGCGATGACCAGCACGTCCACACTTTCATCGTCGAGAATCCGCCGGAAGTCGCCGACTCCGGCGGGCGGTTTCATCTGATGTTTGGAAACCGCCTCGATGGCCTTGCCGACGTTGCGGGAATCGACATCGCAAACATAGGCCACTTCGGTGTTTTCCTGCTGAGCGAACTGCGCCGCGAGATGCGTCCCGCGTCCGTCGCCGCCGATGCTGTTCCGGGAGGTTCCCATCACTCCGACGCGAATGCGTTCGTTCGGGGATTGATTCGAGAATGCAATCACCGGAAACGAGAGTGCGGACAAACCGGTTCCCAGTGAAGTCGACAAAAACGAGCGACGAGTCAATGACATGGCTGGCAGTTCCCTCAAGATTTCTGTGGAGAGAGTTCATTGTGGCCCGTTTGGGTTCAAAAACACAAGAATTCTGTCAGAATCGTGGGCAAAGTGGGGCAGGTTTGTAACCTGCCTGAGAGCGTTTCCCACCATTTTGGCAGTTTGCAAACCTGCCCCACGAGGACAAGAATGCCCGCTCTCCGACCGTTCGAGTCTCCCGACTGGATCACCCGCACGCAGATTCTGCTCGATTCGTATCGGCGTCTGCTCGGGACCGAACTCCTGCCCCGCGAAGGAACCGCCGCCGAGCAATCGGAGAGCCTGTTTCACGCTCCGTTCGCCGTCGTGGCGCACGGGACCGAGAACGATCCGATATTGAACTACGCGAATCGGGCCGCGCTCGACCTGTGGGAAACCGATCTCGAGACGTTACTCGCGATGCCATCACGCAACACGGCAGAACCGGTTCATCGGGACGAACGAGCCCGGCTGATGCAGCGGGTCACCGACGAAGGATTCATCGACGATTACTCGGGGATCCGCATCTCGGCCACCGGGAAGCGGTTTCTGATCCGGCGCGCGGTGGTGTGGAATCTGGCAGATGCAGACGAGAGCTATGCGGGGCAGGCGGCGACGTTTTCGGAGTGGGAGTTTTTGGAGTAAATCGCGGGAGTGATATGAATTGACGTCAATCGCCCGTTCCCCCTATTGCTTGCGCAATTGGGCTTTTCATGGGTTGCTTGATCAAACACTATTGCTTCAGCTTCTCCACCTTCACCCAGTTCAAGCACGTGTTCTGAATCCGGTCCTGTTTGTCGAGTTCGATGGTCAGTTTTCCGTCGACGACCGAAACTTCGACGGCGGCTTCGTGGAAGCGGCCGGATTCGGTGGGGACGTCGTCAAGGGTGAGCTTGCGGACCCACTCGACGTTATCGGCGATTTTCTCGTCGAGTGCGCAGACGGCTTCGGCGGTGTATTGCGCTCCGAGCCAGTCATGTCGTTGACCAGCACGATCCGCTTCACACCCATCCGGGCGGCTTGAATCGCCGCGGCCCAGCCCGACTCGGTGCCGCCGACAACCAGCAGGTCGCATTCGACTTCAGACTCGGGCTGGTTCGCCAGACATGCGGGAATCTCGGCGGTCGGAAACAGGAGAACGAACGCAAAAGTGAACAGCAATCGAGACATATTGCTTCTCTGTGAGACACGCTGCGAGTGGAAACCGGGAGCCTGCCTCTTATGCAAACGAGTTCGTTTTGAGAAAGCAATGCCGGTCTGAGAAAATTGAGGCACCGGAAAGACGATCGCCTCGTCAGAGAGCGAGAGCATCATTCTGTTTCGCATCGGACTGCTGCTCCGATCCGCTTGTCTCCGCCTCTCGCAAAAGGATTGCCGCGATCAGCCAATCCCAATCAAACTCCTCACGCTCGAATATCACGGCCTCCGTTTGCGCGGGATCGACGATTTTTCGCCAGAGGGAGGGGATCAGCGCGCGCGCTTCGTGCAGTGATGTTGCCGCTTCGCTGGAGTTTCCCAATTCCTGCAGGGCGAGCGACCGAACCGTCAGGGCCAAAGCGCGGATGGGTGCCTGATTCCGTCGATCTGGTTCATCCCGGGAGTCGATTTCCCCGATCGCACGATTGACGATGTTTAATGCCTCCTGCGGTTGATGCACGCGATAGTACGCCAATCCTCGCGTCGCCAGCAGCACGGGAATGGCTCGAAAATTCTCCGGGGTTTGCGGCGATTCCCGAGCGAGGATTTCTACGAACTTTCCGGCGAATGCGGACCCGTCGGGACGCAATAAGAGACCCTCGCAAAGCCGTTGAGCGGAAACCGTATCCAATTCCCGTTCGGCATATTTTTCGGAGAGAAATCGGCAGAAGTCCCGATAACTTTCCGCGTCGTTGCTCAACGCCAAAGCCACCAGCGTCTGCCGCGAGACGATCTCTCCAGGTTCCCCGCTTCGGGAAATCTTCAGATAATCGGCAGCCGCTTTTTTCCATTGTCCGAGACGGGCATAGGTCTCTGCTCGGCGGCGCAGAGAGTGTTCGCTTTGTGCGAACGGCATTTCCTGAAGTTTTGCGGTCCACGCCGCGACCTGAGACTCCAGCTTGCTCCCGTCCAGAATCTGCCCCGTCTCTTGGTGGTCCAGTCCCCCCACCTCCACGAGCACATTTTCCGCCAGACTCAAAAGTTGCGAATGTCCCGTCCGATTCTCTCCGAGCCATGTTGCCAGTTTTTCGGCGGTTTTTCTCGCGGGTCCGATCAGCAATTGTTCGTGAAGCGCGATCGCGAGCAGCGTCAGCCGAGTTCCGCTGTCGGGGTTACCCTCAGCAACGGCTGTCTGAAGCAGATCGGAGGCTTCCCGTGGGTTTCCCAGAATCAAGTACGCCGCGGCTCGCTTTTCGACGTCCGACAGATTTCCCTTGCGGATCATTTCCTGCAGCATGGGACGCGGCTTGTCGGTCACCAGAATCCGAAATCGGCGCAGTCGATCGGCGGTTCCGTCGCGATCGCCCGATGCCAGCGACATCGTCACCGCCTTCGTGATGCTGGAAACGGAATGGGGGGCGGTTTCGAAAATTACCCAATGCGGCAGCCGGAAGCGGCTGCCGACTCCCCAGGCCGATTCGGAATTTCCATCGAGCACGTTGGTCACGAACAGCGGCTCTCCCGTCGAGCTGCGACTCTGATAATCGTCGGCATACGCTGCGCGAAAGCGGGCCGGGAGTGTGGAGCTGAGCGCTGCATCGGAATGCGTCTGCAGCGCAAACTCCGTCAAATGAAACTCTCCCGCGCTGGGGTCATCCGCTCCACTTGCATCACGGGGGGGAATGACTTCCAGTCGAACACCAGTCACTCGCTGTGCGTCGAAAGTTGAACTGAGAGTATAGCGATCGGACTTCCCGCCTGCTCCAGTCACGACGATGACACCATCTCTGTCGGCCTCAATTTTTGCGCCGGATTCGGTCGTCAACTGTTCCGGAATCAGGACGGTCCAGACCTCTTCGTCCAAATCGGGCAACAGCTCTCGCAGCTCGACGCTTCGCGGAGCTTGATTCGCGGAACGACTCTGTGAGGCGTTCGACTGCAGGGCGCTGGCGGGAGTCTGTTGAAAGCTGCGCAAAAGGAAGTAAATCATCGCCAGGCTCAACGGAACAATCACCGCCAGCATCGCGAGTTGATTCGAACGGGTGACTTGCTTCAATAAAATCGAACTATCGAGATACTCCGAGTCGGGCTTGTTTTCTCGAGAATCGGTCTTGACGGGTAACATCTGCATCAACGTCGGATCGTTGCTTTCTTCGTGGTCCGAATCGTCATCGAGCACATTGACTGACTGCTTGAGCTGCGAACGCTCCATGACTCGCTGTTCTGCCCGTTCGACCCAAAAATCCTGCGACAGGTCCGAATCGAAGATGTGCGATTTCGAAAGTGAAGTCGCGGGTGCCTCCGGCGCGGACAGTGTTCCTTCCGCGGAATTCGACTCATTGAATTTCCTGATCGCATCGAGCACGTGTCCCATCGTCCGAAAGCGATCGTCGGGGTGACGCGCCACCATTTTGAGATAAACCGCATCGAGTTCGTCGCCGACGTCATCGCGAAGCGTCCGGATCGAAGGTGGGGTCGAAGTCTGCAGCGCGAGAATGGTTTTCGTCGCGGTATCGGCAGAAAACATGGTCTGCCCGGTCAGCAGAAAATACAGAGTCGCTCCCAGCGCGTAGATGTCGCTTCTTTCATCCGTATCGCGGCTGTCCATCGCTTGTTCGGGAGCCATGAAATTTACCGAACCCATCAGCAGGCCGGTTCGCGAGAGGTTCGCGTTGAGCCGTGCGATGTCCGAATCGTCCCAGTCGCACGAGACGCGAACCAGTCCCATGTCCGACAGCTTGATCACTCCGGACCGGCTCAACAGGATGTTGCTCGGCTTGACGTCGCGATGAATGATTCCCTGAGCGTGCGCGTACTTCAGACCTTCCGCAACCTGCGTGATGCATTCGAGCGCGTGCGTCACACTGAGCGGACCTTTTTCGGCAATTACGCGATTGAGATCGACTCCCTCCACCAGTTCCATCACGAGAAAGTGCGCCCGGTTGTACTCGCCGGCATCGTACGCGTGAACGATGTTGAGGTGCTGCAGTTTGGCGGTGGCTCGAACTTCTCGATCGAACCGTTCGAGCAGCGAAGGATTTGAGGACAACTTCGGATTGAGGATTTTGATCGCCACGGCGCGATTCATCTTGGTGTGAACCGCGCGGTACACGGTCCCCATTCCACCTGAACCGATTCGCTCCTGCAAAACGTAATCGCCGAACGAGAGCAACTGACCCATCCCCTGCGAAATGAGCTGCAGTTGATACTTCGTCAGCAATTTGGCATTGAGCAACTCGCGCGCGAGATCCTCCGCTGTCGCGCACTGATCCTCAGTGCAGGAGGCGAGGAACTCGTCGAAACTTTTTTGAGTAATCAGGCCGGAGCTGAGGAGCCGCTCCCTGAACTGATTGAATGACACCCGTCACCGAACTTCCCAGGCCCGCAATCATCAAAACTTGAGTGAACGTATGGCTTTCGGATATAACCCTAGAGTATTATTCCGTTTATAACGTAATGGATTATCGAAACATAGTCCGCAATCGGGAGGGTCGATGGAAAAAAATTCATTTTTCATGGTCGATCCCGGAGAGACAAGGCCCGAGAAGCTTCAGCCGATATGTTTGACCTGATCCATCGGAATGCGTTGATACAGGACGTCACTAGCTCATCGAGGCTCCTGTGAAAACCCGATTCGTTCCCGTCTGACGCGTTGACCGGAACGGAGTTGCGAGTAACTGCAGGCAATCTTCCCCCAGTAACGCCGTGAGATCCGATTGCAGTTCCGCCGAACAACTGACGCGCAGTTCGTTCGGAAGCGAGAGAAAGTATCTGGTTCGCTCACCGCTCATTGCATCCGAGGCATCCACCACCAGCACCACACTGGACTGACCGGGCGATCGTTTCAGCAGATCCTTGATGCGGGGCAGACATTCTGCCGGATGCAGGCCCTTCTGAATTTTAATCGCCAACTGCCGAGTGAACTGCTTTTCCGCTTCCTCGAGTGAGAGCAGTCGATTGACCACAATGTTCGGCTCCCGTCCCCGGCGATCGACCTTTCCCTGAACGAACAGGACTTCTTCCGATTCCAGTTTTTCTCCCTGACGGTGAAATTCCTCCGGCCACATGATGCAGCGGACGGTGGCGGATTCGTCCTCGAAATCGAAGTTGGCGAACCGCGCGTGTCCGTTTCGATTCGGTTTTTTGGAGGTCGATTTTTTGATGCTCGACACCATGCCGCTGAGCAGGACTTCTTCACCTTCCTGTAATTCGGAGACGTCGTGAATGGAGTGCGATGAATACTTCGCCACCCGTTCGGCATACTCGGTCAGGGGGTGCGAAGTGAGATAGAAGCCGAAGACCTCTTTCTCGAACGCCAACTGCTGGCTGTGAGTCCATTTGGGAGTTTCCGGGAGCGTCAATTCTTGCGCGGTTCCTGCGGCTTCCTGTTCCTCCTCCATCGCCCCGAACAGGCTCTTCTGTCCGCGAGCGCGATCCTTATGAAGTTTCGCTCCGGCTTGAATCGCCCGTTCGACGGCCATCAGATGCTGCGCGCGGTGCGGCCCTAACGAATCGAGCGCACCGGCTTTGATCAGTATTTCGAGAGCCGAACGGCTGAGCTGCCGGGGATCGACCCGTTCGGTCAGATCGAAAATGTCCTTGTACGATCCGTTGGCTTCACGTTCATCGACGATCGCCTGCAGGGCCGCTTCACCGACCCCTTTGATGGCTCCCAGTCCGAACACGATGTCGTCATCCGAGATGTCGAATTCGACCTGCGCGCGATTGATGTCCGGGGGCAGGACCCGGATTTTCATTCGCCGGCAGTCTTCCACGTGCTCGGTGATTCTCTCGGAACTTTCCATTCCGCACGAGAGGAGCGCTGCCATGAACTCTTGAGGATAGTGTGCTTTCAGAAAAGCCGTCTGATAGGCGACTGCACCGTAGGCCGTCGAGTGCGACTTGTTGAATCCGTACCCGGCAAACTTCTTGATCAGTTCGAACAGTTCTTCGGCGAGTTTCTTATCGACGCCTCGCTGCTGAGCTCCCTCGATGTACTCCTGATGAAACGAAGCGATGATCTTTTCTTTTTTCTTGCTGATCGCCTTAATGCATCGGTAGGCGGCGGGAAGTTCGATGCCGCCGACGCGGTTCAGAATCCGCATCACCTGCTCCTGGTACACCATCACTCCATAGGTTTCGTCGAGAATTTCATCAACGATCGGATGCACCTTGGGAATCGGCTGGCGGCCGTGCTTCACCTCGACGTACGTCATCACCATTCCTCCCTCCAGAGGACCCGGACGATACAGCGCCGAGGTCGCGATGATGTCGTTGAATTTGTCCGGCTTCATCTTTTGCAGCAGATCCCGCATTCCCCCCGATTCGAGCTGGAAAATTCCTTTCGTTTCTCCCCGCTGCAGCAACTCGAATGTTGCACGGTCGTCGAGCGGAAATTTCAGCGGATCGAGATCCTGCTGGTCCGGATGGTGCCGTTTGACGTTGATGATCGCCTTGTCGAGGATCGTCAGGTTGCGCAGTCCCAGAAAGTCCATCTTGAGCAGTCCGACCATCTCGACGGTCGGGCCGTCCCATTGCGTGATGATGTCGGTCTTTCCGGTGATCGTCTGCAGCGGAATGTATTTCGAGATCGGCTCGTCCGCGACCACGACTCCGGCCGCGTGGGTTCCCGCGCTGCGGGCCAGCCCTTCGATCTTGATCGCCAGATCGAGCATCTCGCGAATCTGATCGTCGGAGTCGTACGCCTCCTGAAGCTCCGCGCTTTCCTTGAGCGCCGTATTCAGTTTGATATTCAACGTATCGGGGACCATCTTGCAGATTGCATCGACCCGGCCGAGATCGATCCCCAGCGCGCGGCTGACGTCTCGAATGGCGTTCTTCGCCTTGAGCGTTCCGAACGTGCCGATCTGCGCGACGTTGAATTCGCCGTACTTCTGTTTCGTGTAATCGATGACCAACTGCCGCCGGTCGCGGCAGAAGTCGATATCGATATCGGGCGGTTCCGTCCGGCTGGGATCGAGAAACCGTTCGAACAGCAGGTCGTATTTGAGAGGACAGACGTGACTGAAACCGAGCAGGTAAGCCACAATCGCCCCGCACGCCGATCCGCGGGCCTGACAGGGAATTCCTTCTTCCGTTGCGAAACGGACGAAATCCCACACGATCAGAAAATAGCTCGCATACCCCATCTGCTCGATCACTTTGAGTTCGTAATCGAGCCGCTCGCGGTGCACGTCGCTGACTTCGTCTCCATAGCGCCATTCGAGTCCTTTCAGACACAACTCGCGAAGATATTCGGTATCGGTTTTCTGTTCCGGCGGATGAAACACCGGATAGTGTGGCGTCGAGAGGTCGAGTTCGATATCGACCCGGTCGGCGATCTCCTGCGAGCGGGCGACAGCATCGGCTCGATCGGGAAACGCGGCGTACATTTCTTCCGGCGTGCGGACGAACAACTCGTCGCTGTCCATCCTCATTCGTTTCTCGTCGTGAACCGTCGTCCGCGTGTTCACGCAGAGGAGGATGTCGTGAGCGCGGGCGTCTCCCTGATTCAGATAATGCGCGTCGTTCGTGGCGACCAGCGGGAAGCCTTTCCTGTTCGCCAGATCGATCGTCATCTCGCCGCATTCCTTCTGAATCTGGAATCCGGCGTTCTGAATTTCCATGTAGAACCGGTCGCCGAACACGCGTTCGTACCAGGCGATCAGATTGTCGGCATCATCTTTCTTATCTTGCAACAGAAACTGAGACAGTTCGCCCGCCGCGCAGCCCGACAGACAGATCAGACCCTCATTGAATTCTTCCAG
>DATKCB010000614.1:0-2834 GCA_035513495.1 Planctomycetaceae bacterium
GCGCCCGACCTCCCAGCTCACCGCCCACCCGACGATCTCCGCGCTGCGGGAGACCAGACTCGTGGTTTCGAGATCGACGCAGATTTTTTTCTGGTTCCGCAGTTCTGCCTGAAACTGCCGGAACTTCTCAGCCGTATCGACCGTGTGCCAGTCACGTTCGTTTCGCGCTTGGGGAGCGTCCTCTTCGCCCGGCTGCATCTGTTCGGTCAGACGGCGGAAACCGTACTCCTGAAACAATTCGTGCAAGCGTTCCCGGTCGTACGGACTGATCTCGGCTTCGCTCCAGTCGAGTACCAGCGGAAGGTCGTCCTTGAGCCTTACCAGTTCCCGGCTGATCCGCGCCTGATCGGCGAACTCGACGAGGTTCTCGCGAAGTTTTTTACCCGGTGCCTGCTCGGGATGGGCCAGAATTTCGTCGAGCGTTCCGAGTTGTTCGAGCAACGCCTGGGCTTTTTTGGGACCGACCAGCGGTATCCCGGGGACGTTATCGACGCTGTCTCCGACCAGCGACTGAAAGTCGACGACCTGATCGGGACGAATCCCCCAGACTTCGCGCAACTGAGCCGCATCGAACAGTTCATTCTTACGGGTATTATAAATTTGAATCCGATCGCTGAGCAGTTGTCGGGCATCTTTGTCACCCGTGACGATTCTGACGTCCATCCCGTCCCGTTCGGCGCGGCGGGCCAGCGTGGCGATGATATCGTCGGCTTCCCAACCCGCGTGTTCGATTCGCGGAATTCGAAATCCGTCGACGACATCCTTGACCATCTGAATTTGCGGACGAAGGTCTTCCGGCATCTCGGTGCGGTTGGCTTTGTAAGCTTCATACAATCCGGTGCGGAACCCGGGACCGCTCGAATCGAACGCACAGATCAGATGCGTCGGCTTCTGTTCGATCAGATTCAGCAGGTCGCGCGTGAACCCGAACACCGCGTTCGTCGGCTGCCCGCGGGGACCTGTCATCGGAGGAATCGCATGAAACACCTGAAATAACAGATTGAACACATCGACCAGATAGAGCGTAGGAGCGGGCATGGAATCAGATTTCTGGTTTGCGAAAAAATCACGGGCGTAAGCAACAAGAACGCTACAATCGCTACAGACGGAACACTTTAGCTCCGTCTGATCGATGGCCGTTGGGATGTCGAAATTGTACAGGGTGCGGTCATTATGCCCGTGCGGTCGATCGGTTTCCATCTCGGAACATTCGGGGTCAGTTATCTCCCCCGAAACGGGAGCGATTGTGCGGGCGGGCGGCGGGCGATCTGACTGTAAAATGTCATAAAGTGCGGAACGTTGTTGACTTGGGATAGCTGAGATTTAGAATTAAAGAGTGCCTTCTGCAGGGATGTCGAGGGACCTCACTTCAATCCACGGAGCGGTTCTGCTCGGTCGGTGCGTTTTTCCGTTCAAGTCTCAAAACGCTCTCCGGTCGACTTCTTCCAGACGTATCACACACACAGGGGAACAATCATGGCCTCGGGAAAAATGACTGGGGTGCACTTCGCATTGATTATATTCGTGATGCTGACGCTCATCAGCGGCGTGATCGCCTTCATGATGTATAAGCACTCGAGTGAGATGCAAGCCGACCTGGACACCGCCAAGGCGGAATTGAGAAGCCAGGGAGAAGCCGCCACCAAAGCGCGGGCCGATACCGACGCCCTGCAGAAATTCGTCTTGCCCAATGCCATGGAAGAAGTTGGTCGTCCCGGAAGCCCACCCACCACCACCATCGGGTTTGCGTCACAGGAAGCGAATCGCCTTGCCGGTCCCTCCGCTCAACCGACGCTGATTGGAATTCTCGCCAAGATGCGGGAACAACTCGACAATCTGCAGCGGGAACTCGATGAGACGAAGCGATCCAACGTCAAATGGATCGCCGATTTTCAGGCGCTGGAACAGAAGTACAAGAAAGTTGCCGACGAACACGACAACAGCCGCATCGCAGCCGAAGACCAACGCGATAATATCAACAAAGAAAAAGAAGAAACGGTCGCCAGCCTGCAGGCCGAACTGCAACGCGAACAGCAGAAGAATATCAACTTGCAGGAAGAATACGAAAAATACCGCGAAGACAAAACGGCTCAGGTTTCCGAGCTCGACAATCAGATTTCCAAACTCACCGAAACGAACGGAGTTCTGACCCGTGAGCTGAACGATATGCGCGACGCCAGTTTCGACATTCCCGACGGTCAAATCGTCAGGGTCGACTACGGTTCCATGCGAGTCTGGGTCAATCTCGGACGAGACGATAATTTGAAGCCGGGGACGACTTTCAGCGTTTACCAGAAGGACCTGGCGACCGTCGGCGGAAGTATCTCCGATATCAAAGCCAGCATTCAGATCACCAGAGTCGATCAAACCAAACCGCACCTCTCGGAAGCGTCGATCACCAGCGAAGGAGCCTATCCCGGAGATTTCAGCCGGCCGATCGCCAAGGGCGATGCGGTCTTCTCCCCCCTGTGGAGGTCCGGAGTTCAGGAAATCTTCGCGTTCGCGGGAAAATTCGACATCGACGGTGACGGAAAAGATGACAGCCCGCTTTTGATCACGATGGTTCGAAACGCCGGAGGCGACGTTCAGGCTCAAGTGACCGCCGAAGGTGAACGCGTGGGAGACGAAATTACCTCCAAATTCAAATACTTCGTGGAAGCGAATATCGGCGATCCGAGCAAAACTCCCGACCCCGCCGAACAGGACCAGATCAAAAAAATCCACGCACACGTTAACGAAATGAAGAAAGAAGCCCTGCAAAGCGGAGTGCGAGTCATCACGATGAACGATTTCCTCTCCTTCATGGGTTACCGTCCGCAGCGGCGTCTCTGGCG
>DATKCB010000615.1:0-2524 GCA_035513495.1 Planctomycetaceae bacterium
GTTCCCACTGGATCAATCCCGCCGGACTGGAGAACCCCGATGCTCAACCGACCTTTGCTCGCATGCGTACTGACTGTCATCCCGCTGCTGTCCGTTTTTGCAGCCGACCCGCTGCCGCTGGTGGAACGGGTGGAACACCAACCGCTGGTCGAAGCGGCGAAACGATTGCAGAGCGCGCTCGAATACGTCGGAGCGCCGCTGCAACCGGCCGACGCCCGAGCGCTGAAAGCGGCACTCGAAAACGAGAACGCAAGCAAATCGATCGCAGAGATTCAGAATGTGCTCGACAAGTACTGCCTCGCCGAAGTGAATGTGAATCCGGAAAGCCGCGTCAAAGTCGCGGCAGGAGCCGCCAAAAAGGAACTGATGCAACAGGGCTGGCGCTCATTCTTGATCAAGGTGCATAACGAAGCCGGTGTGACCGCTCCACTCGTGGCACTCAGCGAGAACGCGGCCCCGCTGTACGAGCGGGGACGCGGAGCGCGACAGGCTCCGCTACGAGACGATCCGAATCTGGTTCGTCCGAACCAGATCAATACGCGATTTCTCGACATCGAAATGTACAACAAGCAACCGCTGCGTCAGGAACTTTCGGGACTGGAACTCGAATACCGGATCATTCAGCTTTACTCGCGCGATGCGGGAAAACGAGAGGCAACGCTCGCGTTTAACGTCGGTCAGGGAACTCAGGATCTGGGATTCCGCAGCGAAATCCCGATCCTGTTCGAGTGCGCTCCGGCGGTGCAGGTTCAACTTGGCATCGAGGATATCGACGGCTCTCCCGCGATGGCCTCGCTCGTCATTCGCGACGCGCAGGGCCGCGTATATCCTGCTCCCGCGCGACGGCTCGCTCCCGACTTCTTCTTTCACAACCAGATCTACCGGGAAGACGGAGAAACGGTCACGCTGCCGCCCGGCGAATACAAGTTCGAGGTCACGCGAGGCCCCGAGTATCTGACCGTCGCGAAAAACGTTTCGATTCCCGGCGATGCGACGTCACATCGGGAAGAGTTCAAGTTAGAGCGGTGGATCCATTCCGCGAAGCGAAACTGGTTTTCGGGCGATCATCATGTTCACGCCGCCGGTTGCGCGCACTACGATGCGCCGACCGAAGGCGTCACTCCAGCCGACATGATGCGTCATATTCTCGGGGAAGACCTGAATGTCGGGTGCGTACTCAGTTGGGGACCCTGCTGGTATTCGCAGAAACAATACTTCGAAGGCAAAGTCTCGGAACTTTCGACTCCCGCGAATCTGATGCGGTACGACGTGGAAGTCAGCGGATTTCCCTCCTCCCACGCGGGTCACTTGTGCCTGTTGCGGCTCACGGAAGACGATTATCCCGGCACGACTCTGATCGAAGAATGGCCGAGCTGGACGCTCCCGGTCCTCAAATGGGGTTCCGAACAAAATGGAGTCGTCGGCTACAGCCACAGCGGCTGGGGTTTGACGCTGCCCGATTACGGACCGAACGGAGAGCGGATCCCGATCAACCGGCGCCAGCCCAATGCGCCGCGCGGACGGGCGGCTGACAAACTCCCCGACTACGCACTGCCGCCGTTCGACGGAATCGGAGCGAACGAGTACATCGTGACGGTGGCGCACGATGTATGCGACTTCATTTCCTCTGTCGATACGCCGGCGATCTGGGAATTGAATATCTGGTATCACACCCTGAACTGCGGAATGAAGGCGCGAATCAGCGGCGAGACCGACTTCCCCTGCATCTACGGAGATAAAGTCGGCCTCGGCCGCATCTACGTCAAACTCGACGATCCCGGCGATCTCGATTTCGACACCTGGGTTCAAGGTCTCAAGAACGGCCGCAGTTATTGCGGAGACGGATTGAGCCACATCTTCGATTTCAAGGTGAACGACGTCGCGCTCGGTGAACCGGGGTCGGACGGCAAGATCAGCCAGCTCGACCTTCCCCAGCCCGGTAAGGTCAACGTCACGTTCGACGTCGCGGCGCTGCTGGCCGAGAATCCGACTCCCGATGAAAAGTCGATTCGAGGTCGTCGTCTCGATGAGAAACCCTACTGGCACATCGAACGGAGCCGGATCGAAGACACCCGCAAGGTTCCCGTGGAAGTGATCGTCAACGGAGAAGTCGCTGCAAGCAAGGAAATCGACGCCGACGGAACGACCCGGTCGCTGGAGTTTGAAATCGAGATGCCTCATTCCGGTTGGGTCGCCGTTCGCATCCTGCCGTCGGTTCACACGAACCCGATCTTCGTCGAAGTGGAAGGAAAGCCGATTCGCGCCAGCCGCCGCAGCGCCGAGTGGTGCGCGAAAGCCGTCGATATCTGCTGGAATTCGAAACGCAACCTGATTCGCGAATCGGAACGAGCAGAAGCGAAAGCCGCCTACGACAAGGCCAGGGAAATCTATCAACAGCGTCTCGCCGAAAGCGTCGCCGACTGAACGGTTCTCGAACAACTTCACGCAACTCCGATCAGACACCCCTCGACCGCGAAACCACCATGATCTGCATTTCCGTCTCTCCGGAATCCCGCAAGCTGGC
>DATKCB010000616.1:0-3285 GCA_035513495.1 Planctomycetaceae bacterium
TCCCCAAGGCGATCGGATGTTGTTTCCAATCTTTCTCTCACCACAATAGAATCATTCGAAACCTGTATCAGACAAGAAACTGCTTTGGAGAACAATCTTGAAAGATTTTGAATACGCCGCTCCCACCACCCTGGAGGACGCTGTCGCGCTGTTGTCCCGACAGGAGGATCAACCCCGGCTCCTCGCGGGCGGAACGGACATCATCGTGCAGTTGCGTGAAGGACTCAAAGAGGCCGGGGTCGTGCTGGACATCAAGAAAATCCCCGAGTTGGGCGAATTGTCGTGCGACAGTTCCGGCCTTTCGCTGGGTGCGGCCGTTCCCTGTTATCGGCTGTACGAGGATGCCGAGATCGTGGCCGGTTACGGTGCCTTGACCGATGCGGCACACATCATCGGAGGCTGGCAGATTCAGACCCGCGCCTCGATCGGCGGGAATCTCTGCAATTCCTCTCCCGCCGCTGACGGAATTCCTCCGCTGATCGTCCACGATGCGACCTGTCACATCACCGGACCGAAAGGATCGCGGACGGTTCCCGTCGCAGAGTTTTGCACCGGCCCCGGAAAGAACGTGCTCCAACCGGGCGAGTTGCTCGTCAAGCTGACCTTACCGGCTCCCGGCGCGAAATCCGGTTCGGCCTACTTGCGATTCATCCCCCGCAACGAAATGGACATCGCCGTGGCTGGAGTCGGTGCATCAGTAAAATTGTCTGCCGATGGCAAGACGATCGAGAGCGGTCGAATCGCCGCTGGGGCAGTCGCTCCGACTCCCAAGTATTGTGCGGAAGCGAGTGAATTTCTCGCCGGCAAACCGGCAAATGAAGAAATCTTCGCGGCTGCCGGCGAGCTGGCTAAAAAAGTCGCCACTCCGATCAACGACATGCGTGGAACGATCGAGTACCGCGTGCATCTCGTGGAAGTTTTGACCAAGCGGGCGCTCGCAATCGCAGTGGAGCGCGCGAGGGGTTAGTTAATAGGAAGTAGGAATTAGAGATTACTCATTTCGGTCCGCACAGCGGTCCCTACGGATAAAGGACAATTATCGTGGCCAAAAAACGCGTCGTCACAGCAACAATCAACGGTGAAGAAGTCGAGTTCCTCTGCAAGCCGCAACAGTCGCTGCTCGAAGTCCTGCGGGACGATCTCGATCTGACTGGGGCGAAAGAAGGCTGCAATAACGGAAATTGCGGAGCGTGCACCGTCATGCTCAATGGTCATCCCGTCAACAGTTGTCTGGTGCTGGCAGTCGAAACCGACGGAGCCGAAATCACCACTGTTGAATCGATCGCGGCGGGAGGCGAACTTCATCCCTTGCAACAGTGCTTCCTCGAAGACGCCGCACTGCAATGCGGAGTCTGCACTCCCGGGTTTCTCGTCACAGCCAAAGCGCTGCTCGAAAAGAATCCCAACGCAACCGAACACGAAATTCGTTTCAATCTTTCCAATAACCTCTGCCGCTGCACCGGATATGATAAAATCATCAAGGCCGTTCAGCACTGTCAGAAGGAGATGGTATCACAATGAGCACCGAAACAGCCCCCGAAACCAAACCTGCAATGTATCTCGGCAAGACCGACTATAAAGTCATCGGCAAGCGGCCGATCCGTCACGACGGAGCCGACAAGGTCACCGGCAAGGCGATTTATACCGCCGATTTCAAACTTCCCGGAATGCTGCACGGAGCGATCCTCCGTAGTCCGCACCCTCACGCGAAGATCAAATCAATCGACGCGTCGGCTGCATTGGCCATTCCAGGAGTTGTGGCGGTCGTGACCTCGGCCGATCTCCCCAATTTGCAGGACAAGATCGCGAATCTCGGCGAAGGAGCGGTTAACCTGGCGCACCTCAGTGCGAATGTTCTGGCGCACGACAAAGCCCTCTATCGGGGACACGCTGTCGCCGCCATTGCCGCCAAGACCGTACATATCGCGCAGGAAGCGATCAAGGCAATCAAAGTTGACTACGAACCGCTCCCCGCCGTCACGTGGGTGATGGATGCGATGAAGGCCGACGCGCCGCTCTTGCATCCCGATCTGCGAACCGACGACATGGGCGAAATGGGAACCAAGCCGACCAATGTCGCGAAGCACATTCATTTCGAAAAAGGGAACATTGAAGACGGTTTTGAGAAGTGCGACGTCGTGATCGAACGGGAATTCCGCACCGAAACCGTCCATCAGGGATACATCGAACCGCACGCTACGGTCGCGCTGTGGAACGAAGACGAACACGTCAAAATCTGGACCGCCACACAGGGTTCGTTCACGGCCCGTCAGCAGGTCGCCGAACTGCTGCAGATTCCGATCTCCCGCGTGACCGTCACTCCCTGCGAAATCGGCGGTGGATTCGGTGGAAAGATCGCCGTCTACACCGAACCGGTTGCAGCACTTCTCAGCCGCAAGTCGGGCAAGCCGGTCAAGGTGACGATGCAGCGAAACGAAGTCTTCGAAGGGACTGGACCGACCCCCGGTTCGTACATGAAAGTCAAACTCGGTGCGACCAGCGACGGTCAACTCGTCGCGGGTGAAGCGTATCTGGCCTACGATGCGGGTGCGTATCCGGGGGGAGTGATCGGTCCGGGTTGCATGTGCGTCTTCAGTTGCTACGACCTCGAACACGCCGTCGTGGACGGGTACGACGTCTGTCTCAACAAACCGAAAACACAGGCGTACCGCGCTCCCGGTTCGACGCACGTGGCGTTCGCCGTCGAAACGATGGTGGATGAAATCGCCGAGCAGTTGAAGGTCGATCCGATCGACTTCCGCATTCAGAATGCGGCGAAGGAAGGGACCGTTCGCGTGGACGGCCTCTCGTACCCTCGCATCGGACTCGTTGAAACGCTCGAAGCGGTCAAGAACAGCGAGCACTCTCGTAGCAAACTGACCGGTCCGCATCGGGGCCGCGGAGTCGCGGCGGGATTCTGGTTCAATATCGGACTGAAATCGGCGGTCACGGCAACCGTCAATCCCGATGGGACAGTTCACATGGTCGAAGGTTCGACGGACATCGGGGGAACTCGCACGTCGATCGCCATGCAACTCGCCGAAACGCTCGGGATCACGGCCGAGGAAGTCATTCCGCAGGTTGCCGACACCGACAGCATCGGCTACACCGATGTCACCGGCGGATCGCGCGTGACCTTTGCCACTGGGCTGGCGGCGTACAAATGCGCGCTCGATATTAAGGATCAGATGCAGGCCCGCGCCGCCGACCTGTGGGAAGTCGCCCCCGAAAACGTGACCGTCGAAGATGGCGTCTATTCGCACAACGGCGATTCGATGACGTTCA
>DATKCB010000617.1:0-3209 GCA_035513495.1 Planctomycetaceae bacterium
GTTTCTCTATCCCGGCATCCCGACGACTTGCGACGGAGCCGAAGCGGTGGTCTGGGTGGAAACGCAGATCAGCCAGGGATCGGGCGCGTTTCCCATCACCAGTTCGACGACGATGGGGGGCGGTTTCAACGCCGCCGCGCAAAACGGCGAGAAAAATCGGTGGGGCGACGAGCTTGTCTTCATGGAGCCCGAGAGCGAACATTCGTCGGCGACGTTCTGTGAAGGATTTGCTGCCGCAGGCGGCCGGGTGACGAATTTCACGTCGGGACAGGGCCTCGTCCTGATGAAGGAAGTACTCTATACGATTTCGGGAAAGCGGCTGCCGGTCGTGTTCAATATCGGCGCTCGCGCGCTGACGAGTCAAAGTCTGAACGTTCACGCGGGTCACGACGACGTGATGTCGGTGGCCGATTGCGGATGGGGAATTCTCTTCGCGCGGAATGCTCAGGAAGCGGGCGATTTGTGTTTGATCAGCCGGCGCGCCGCCGAGGCTTCGCAGACTCCATTCATGAACGTGCAGGACGGTTTTTTGACGACGCATACCGTCGAATCGGTGCGGCTGATCGAACCCGAATTCATGAAGGAATTTATCGGGCGTCCCGAAGACAAACTGCTCAACCTGATGGACCCGGCGAATCCGATGATGTCGGGAGTCGTGCAGAACCAGGATTCGTACATGAAGGGCAAAATTGCCCAGCGTTTTTTCTACGATCAAGTCGAGACAGTGCTCGCCGAATCGTTTGAAGAATTCGCTCGGAACACGGGCCGCAAGTACGATTTCGTGAGCGGATACCGCTGCGAAGACGCGGAGTATATTCTCGTCGGAATGGGCTGTTACATGGAAACCGCCCTGACCACCATCGACTATCTGCGCGACGTGAAGGGGATCAAAGCGGGTTGCCTGACGGTGTATTGCTTCCGGCCGTTCCCGGCACACCAGATGGTCAATGCGCTCAAGGACTGCCGCGCGTTTACGGTCTTCGAGAGGATGGATGATCCGCTGTCGACGACGGGCAATCATCTGACGCGTGAGATCAAGGCGGCGTTCTGCGATGCAGTGAACGGACAATGCGGCCACGAGCCGATCGATCGGATTCCGAAGATTTATTCGGGAGCCGCCGGGTTGGGAAGCCGCGACGTTCGCCCGTCGGACATCATCGCGTCGTTCGCAAACATGATCGATGGTGGACGGGACTTTTTCTGTGTGGGAATCAGGCACGGACTTGCCCTCGAGAGACACGAGGATCCCGATTTGCGTCCGGCACACGCGTTTTCGATGCGCGGGCATTCGGTGGGAGGGTTCGGTTCGGTCACGACGAACAAGGTGATCGCGACGATCGCGGGTCAGGTATTCGGCAAGGACGTGCAAGCGTATCCCAAGTACGGATCGGAAAAGAAAGGTTTGCCGACCACGTATTATCTGACGATCGCCGACTCTCACATTTACGAACACAGCGAACTCGAACACGTCGATCTGATCGTTCTGAACGATACGAACGCACTGTTCAGCGGCAACCCTCTCAGCGGGGTCGTCGACGGGGGCGCGATTTTCATGCAGAGTCACTTTACGAATCCCGCCGACGTGTGGTCCCGGCTCCCCGCACATCAGCAGGCGACGATCCGCAACCAGCAGTTGCGCGTTTATTTTGCCGACATGGTTAAAATCGCGCGTGATGTCGCCTCGGTCGCGGACTTGGAAATGCGCATGCAGGGGATCGTCCTGCTGGGAGCGTTTTTACATCTGACGCCTTATGCGAAATCCGCCGAGATGACGGACGACGAGGTTTACGAAGGTGTCGAAGTCGCATTGCGCAAGTATTTTGGAAAACGAGGCGAGCAGGTGGTCCAGGACAATCTCACGTGTGTCAAACGAGGATACAGCGAGACCCAGGAGATTCCGCAAAGTGTCATTCAGGGAGGAAACGGACACGGTTAAATTCAGATTCATCCATCATTGAAGTGATCAACAAACTGGCGAAACGATAACACTTTTTACAGACCGATCCCCGCCCTCACGCGCCATCAGCAAGGGCGCGGTCGGTGCTGAGGAGATCAAGATGTCGATTGCCCCTGACAAAGCTTCGATGAACGAATCGAGCGAACGCGATCCGTACAACAATAATTCCTACGGGACGCTGGTTGATACTCCCTACAAGCTCGTGAATCTCCCGATTCTCGATGCCGCCGAGTTCAACGAATCGATCATCCGCGATTACGAAAGCGGGTGCGGTCCCAAGGAGTTGCCTGCCGACGTCGGCGTCGCCCGCTCGCTGGTTCCCGCAGGAACGGCGACGCTGCGCGACTTCAGCTACATCGCACCGGAAATCCCGAAATACATTCCCGAGAATTGCACGGGCTGCATGGACTGCGTCACGCTCTGTCCCGATACGGCGATCCTGGGCAAAGTGCTTTCGGAACCCGCTCTCGAGGAAAAGCTGCAATCCATCGCTGACAACGGCGACCGCGAAATGTTCGAGCAGCAGTGGTCGAAAACTCGCAAGTATTACGAGACTCCGAAGAAAAAAGGAAAAGACGGAGGTCGCTTCGCGATTCTGATCGATCCGAGCAAGTGCAAGGGGTGCGCGGAATGCGTCACCGTTTGCGACGACCTCGCACTGGAGATGATTCCCAAAGACGAACCGACGATGGAAAGCATTCGCAAAAGCCATCGATTTTTCAAACAGTTCGGCCCTTCGGACGAGCAGTACGTCAACGAAAATCTGCTGATCGACATGATGCTCAAAGAACAGACGCACATTTACGTCGGAGGTGCCGGCTCGTGCGCGGGGTGCGGAGAAGGAACCGCATTGCGAATGATGTGTTCGGCGACGGGAGCGAAGTACGGCGATCAGTGGGGAATTATCGCAGCCACGGGGTGCAACACCGTCTACACGTCGACCTACCCTTACAATCCCTATCTGGTTCCCTGGACGAACTCCCTGTTCGAAAACGCGCCGGCAGATGCGATGGGCGTGCGGATGCGGTGGGATCAGATGGGTTGGAGTGACAAACCGCTCTGGTGCATCGGGGGGGACGGCGCGATGTTTGACATCGGCTTTCAGTCGCTGTCCCGGATGCTCGCCTCGGGAATGAACATCAAGGTTTTCGTGCTCGATACGCAGGTGTACTCGAACACGGGCGGTCAGGCTTCCACGAGCACTTACACCGGCCAGAACACGAAAATGAGCGTTCACGGTAAGCGTTTCGAC
>DATKCB010000618.1:0-2879 GCA_035513495.1 Planctomycetaceae bacterium
CGCGAGGGGCGCAAGGTGCTGATCGACGAGATGGGAAGCACACTCAACACGATCGCGAAGGACGTGAAAATTCAGATCGAGTTCAATCCGGTCAAGGTCGCCGCGTACCGGCTGATCGGTTACGAAAACCGTGTCCTCAAAGACCGTGACTTTAACGACGACACGATCGACGCCGGAGAGATCGGAGCGGGCCACACCGTCACGGCACTCTACGAACTGATCCCCGCCGGTGCAGAACCGCTCAAACCCGAAGTGGACGAACTCGAATTCCAGAAACTGACGAAGCCGACCAAGGCCGCCAAAAACGGAGACATGATGCTGGTCAAGCTCCGCTACAAGCAGCCCGACGGAGACACGAGCGACCTGTTGAAAATGGCCATCCCCGACGCCTCGAACCGGCTGAACGAAGTCTCCCCTGACTTCCAGTTCGCGTCGCAAGTCGCATCGTTCGGGATGCTGCTGCGAGGTTCGAAGTATGCGGGACTTGCGACGTACGACAGCGTCCTCGAAATCGCCCAGTCCACTCTCGGAGAAAACCCCGAAAGCTACCGTAGCGAGTTCATCGAACTGGTGAAGCTCGCGAAACAGTACGACCGCCGCGGCGGGCGGACGCCGGCGACGGGCGGGTTTTAGGCGGTCGGTTGAACCGTAGGATGGGACCATTGTCCCGTCCGAGCGCGATCCTTTAGAGTTTCGATCCTGTCTTTTCTTTCAGCTTTCCGGGTTTGACTTACTTGCTTACTTACTTACCAAACTCTTTTCCTGTTTCTCGGACGGGACAATGGTCCCATCCTACGGGTGACTAATTCTCCTCGAAACGCCAACCTGCTGAAATCCATTCGGGATGCATCCATCGTCTCCACGGCTCTTCGTGTTGCAAACCCGACTTACGCGGATTGCGGCCAATGTATTGAATCACGCGCCAGAGATGTTCTTCGTCGCGAATGATTCGGTCGTAGAACTCTTGTTCCCACACGGCACCATTCAAACTCAATTCCCGATTGATTCTTCGCGCCGAATGACGTTTCATCGCTCCGACGAGATCCTCGAGAGGTTCGTCATCGAATGGGCGGATCACCAGATGACAATGATTCGGCATGATCGCCCAACAGGAGATCAGATAGCGATCCTCCTGAAAGTGAAACAACCGCTCTTTCAATTCGTCCGCCCACTTTCGTTCGCGGAAGTGGCAGACGCCGTATCCTTCGTCGAGCCAACCTTCTGCGCGAGTTGTGATTTCGCGAGCCAGGGCAGTCCAGTCAGCTTCGTTGTGATGTGCGGGATGGGTACGCTCCCATTCGGTTCGAATCCTCTTCAAGAAATCCAACTTCTCCTGTGGTAAGGAGTCGATCAGCCGGAACGTCACGAAATAAGTGGCCCCGTCTTGTCTCCAGTGAGGCAGATGTCGCTGATAACATTTGACCGGGAGATCAGGATGCAATCCTCGAAATCCGGGTGGTGGATCCAGATTGAAATAATGCTGAACCATCTGGCAAATGAGTGGGTGACAACTTCGATCGTAGGATGGGAACATTTTCCCGTCCGTCCAACTCTTGAAGAACTGCCGCAGGGATCGACAGCTTAACAATCAAGAACATCTGTATCCTATATGAATCCAGACTCGTTTGCACGTTAAATCCTTTGTGAATTTTCCCGAATCTTGTGTGGCTTGGCGGAGAGTAACTATTTGCCCGCAAATCAAGGGGAGTAATTATCCTCGAGTGACTGCCGTCGTCAGTAAGATTCAAAGCGAACCACAGGTTGGAATTCACTGTCGAATTCTCGGACGGGACAATGGTCCCATCCTACGTTGAGTTGATACAACGAAGAAAACCCACTTGTCTTGGCAGATCCGGCGGAGATTGTCTATATTTCAGAGTATGAAAACCAAAGACCATTCTCTCCGCGTTTACGATTCAATTCTGGGACTGCTGTCCGACGCCGACAACCCGACTCCCCTCGTTCGGCTGAATAAGGTGGTGCCGTTCGAGCATACGCAGGTGTATGCCAAGCTCGAGTGGTACAATCCGTTCGGAGCGGTCAAGGACCGTGTCGCGAACAATCTGATTCAGGATGCCGAGGAACGTGGAATCCTTGGTCCTGGCAAGAAACTAGTGGAAGCCACGTCCGGCAATACCGGACTCGGGATGGCGATGATCGGCAACGCCAAGGGGTACACGCTGGAAACGCCGCTGTCGCAGGCGATCCCGCTCGAAAAGCGAACGATTCTCCGCTTTTTCGGAACGACCGTCGTTGAACTCGATGACAGCCTCTGTCCTGCTCCGGGAGCGCCCGAAGGTGCCATCGCGAAGGCTCACGAAACGGCCAAAAAAGACAACTACGTTCTGCTCGATCAGTACGCCAACGAAGCCAACCCGCAGGGACACTACCGCACGACCGGGCCCGAAATCTGGAGGCAGACTGAAGGCAAAGTCACGCACTTCGTCGCGGGACTCGGAACGTGCGGCACGATCACGGGGACCGGGCGGTATCTGAAAGAACAGAACGCCGTTGTGAAAGTGATCGGCGTCTGTCCGGAAGAAGGACACGATATTCCCGGAGTCCGCAGCAAACGACAGTTGCAGCAGACGAAGCTTTATTTTCCGGACGAATACGACGGAGTCGTCGAGATTTCCGACAAAGTCGCGTACGACCTGACGATGCGACTCAATCGGGAAGAGTGCATCATCGCTGCCCCGAGTTCAGCGATGGCTCTGGCGGGTGCGTTCGAGATGATTCCCGACGAACCGGGGAACATCGTTGTGGTGATCTTTCCGGACAACATTTTCAAATACGCATCGTCGATCATCCGGCACTTCCCCGAACTGGCTCCTCCTCAATCGGATGAGCAGGGGTCGGTGAACGGTGCGCCGAGCGAG
>DATKCB010000619.1:0-3653 GCA_035513495.1 Planctomycetaceae bacterium
ATCGGCGAGTTCACATAGAAGTTCGTGAACCGAATCCCCTCCCCCGCCAGCCGGTCGATGTGCCGGGTCGTCGCGATCTTTCCACCGAAGCAGGAGAGGTCCGACCAGCCCATGTCGTCGATAAAGATCACGACCACATTCGGTACACTTCGAGTTTCAGCGGAATACGTTCGATTGCCTGCCGAGAATGAGAGGAAAACCAGCAGCGGAGCAAGCATGAACGTCGTGATTCTGTGAAGGAGGACTCCGGGCAATTCGATGGGCCGCGTGGTGGTCTGGTCAATGGAATGGAACATTCTGGTTTCTCCAACGGCTGGCCGTTCTGTATTCTCGGAGGCGTGAGTGGTTCACAGTATCGGTCGCCGCGGGCAGCGGGTCAACTTGCAATTATTGAACGATCGAGCGGTGTCGCGCCGATCGTTCTGCTCGCGAAATCACTGGGCGGCCGAGCGGGAGCCTTGGGGGGAGCCGCCGATGGGGATTCCGTCGGGAAGCGGGCGACCGGAGACGCGGAGGCCCGATGCGTGGACAAGTTGCTTGAGTTTCTGGTACTCGGAAAAGCTGTCGGGATAGACCCAGAACGTACACGAAGCGTCTGCCGGTGCCGACCGGACGGAAACCAGGAACCGCGAGGTCGAGCCGGACGCCTGTTGGATGGTTTCTTCGATCAGGGTGTCGGGATCGCGTTCGATCGTATATCTGGTGAGGCCGATCCGGATCAGTCCCGTTCCGACGCGAAGCTGGTCGAGTGTCGAGAGTGTCTGGCGTTCGACGAGGTACTCCATTTTGAAGCCGCGAATCGGTCCGGCGATTCCGATGTGTTTGTTCGAGCGGAGAATCCAATCTTTGCGGCGCTGAATCTGATCCTTGACCTGTTCCAGCAGCGCATCGATGGGAACCTCGGCAACCTTTCCCTGCTGAACGACGAAATGCAGTTCGCGGGATTGGACCTCTTCGCTGACCGGCGTGGCGTCGTGCCGCAGGACTTCGGCGTTCGTTTGAGTTCCGGCGAGTTCGGCCAATTCAGTTTGGATCGACGCAAGCTGGCGGTTCAGCGATTCGATCTGTTGAGCTGCAGCGGAGACTTGTTGTTCCGATTGAGCCAGGGCGGATTTCTGTGCTTCATAGTTTTCCCGGGAACGAAGCAATTTTGCGTTGAGGGATTCCAGCAGCTTCTGCGCTTCCGTCACGGCTCGTAGTTCTGCGGCAAGGTCAGGCGGGGGAGTCGTTGCTTTGTTTCGAAGCCGCGCCTGTTGTTCGAGCAGTTCGAGTTCGGCCAATTGTGCTGTGTGACGGGCGAGTTCTTGCGGGGAATGCTGCCGCCGTTGTTCGATTACGATGGGTTCGGAGGTTTCCTCGCGAACCGGAGGTGTTTTCCACAGCGGGGCGTCGGTTGTTCCGAGGATGTGCTCGGGAGCCGGTATCGGCTCGGAGTCGAGATCGATGACACCCGCAAGCTGGGGGAGTGAGGTGCTGGTCTCAGCGGACTCCGTCGATTCCGGCACAGTCAGCGGAGCCTGTCCGATGCCGACCCCCGCCACGACGATCAGGATGATCAGAATCCCGACGATATTCGCGATGATATCGAGGAAGGAATCGGAATCGATGCCGGTTTCGGATTGTCGATGTTTGCGGGACATGAGTGGTGGAGGAGTTAGGAGTTAGGAGTTAGGCCGCTTTCGGCGAGTTCGAAACTGACGCTGTCGATGAGTTTGTGTCGTTCGAAGTAGGGATGGATTCGTTCGTAATGTTGCAGGCCGCCCGGTTGCAGGACGAAGCGGACGACCGGTTTCCAGGTGAGGTGCGCGGGGGGAGGTCCCCAGGCGGTTGTTTCGTCTCTCAGTTGGTTGACGACCAGCGTGAGCAATTCACGAGTCGATATTCCCTCGGCGATGGGGATCGGTTCTCCGTATCCCACTCGGAGTTCGCTTGGTCCGAGGACGACGGTCAGTTCTCGCTGGAATCGGATCTTCCCATCGGACAAGATCGGCTGAGCCGGACCTTTGCCCGTCTGGGCCGAGGAGGATGTTCCCGTATTTGACAACAGGGGGTTCGTCGGCAGGAGAGGAGCTTGCGAGGTTGTGGAATTTCTGTCCCCGATATCCGGTTCCGGTTCGAGGAGTTCGGGGAAATCGAGTTGGGGATCCTGCTTACGGGCGGTCGCGGAATTCTGACGATTTGCGTCCGCTGGCTGCGGGATTTCAACCGATTGTATCTCTCCGAGTGACTCGAGGGGAACGGGAGGATTCGACGGAGCCGTTCGAGGATTTCCCGCTCGATTGTCATTCGAAGCTGACGACGGAGCAGCGGATCGGGGGGGAGACGGGAAAAGCGATTCTTCGGGTTCCTCGTCGGGTGCAATCACTTCCAGTCCCCGGGGCGTCATTCGAAACCGGGGCCGTGTCGAATCTCCGCGCGGAACCGCTTCGAGAGTCTGACTTTCATTCGTGGCCAGAGTTTTCTCGGGTGGAGAATTCGAACCGCGTTGTTCGGGAAGAGCGAACGCCGATTTTCCCGACGTTGCAAACTCCGCGCGTCGCGCCAGCAGTTGTTCGACGGAGGCGCTCAAAATCTGCGACGCCTGCGAATCAGCAGCTTCGAGCGCGAGCGTTTGATCGTCTCCGAGCAACTCGTAACCGAACGGCTGATCGTATTCGCTCAGCAGTTGGCGGAGTGCATAGTACGCGGCGATTCCGTCGGGACGGACGACGATCAGCACGTACGGCCGACGAGCGGTCGCGCGCTGTCCGTCGTGGACGGTCCAGTAGCGATCGAGGACTCGAACTCCAGCGAGCACGGGATTGACAGCAGTTGTGAATCCGAGCAGATCCCGTTCGGTCAATTCGACTCCTTCGGGTTGAAAAACGATCGAATTCGCGCGGCATTCGAGAATCAGCGGTCTCCGGGTGGTTCCACCGTTTCCATCATAAGGGACGATCTTGAGCGGATTTGAGACCGATCGCGGCTGGGTTTGACTGATCTTTAGTTTTTCGGTCAGTTGTCTGGCGGTTGCTTCGAGTTCTCTCTGACGAGATTGCAGAGCGGGCAGCTTCACGGAATTCTTGTCGAGGGACTGTTTCATTTCGAGCAGCGCGGCGTCTGCTTTGGTCAGAACCTGACGACGCAGCTCGAGCTCAGTCTGCAGGGCGGTTCTTCGCGCTTCGAACGTTTTTTGTTTCTCGAGATCCGCTTCGCGAGCTTGGCGCGCGACTTCGAACGATTTCTGTTCTGCGCGGAGCTTTGCGATTCGCACTGACAGATCCGGGAGGGGTTCCGGCTCGTGGATGATGATTTTCGGTTTAGGAGCGGTGAGCGGGCGAGGCTCGGGGCGAGAGGCTTCTGGAAATTGTGCGGCGACTCCCAGCAGGATGTCCTGCTCTGTCGGAACCGAGGAAATAGAATCTTCGGGTCCGGCCGGAAATTCCACAGATTGAGGGTCGGAGAGCGAGTGAGACGCGATCGCATATTTCTGCACGGCTTCGTCCCGGATCATGCGGGTCGCGACGATCAGTAGAAACAGCAGCGACCCCATCGCGCACAACAACACCGCCAGAAAGGGAAACAGCGAAACCGAATTCGAATTCGTTCGCCGGCGGCTCATGATTCTCTCCGAATACTTGCGTGATCGAGTCGGACCTGAATGTTGGGTTGGA
>DATKCB010000620.1:0-10221 GCA_035513495.1 Planctomycetaceae bacterium
GCAAACGGGGGCGGAATAGTAGTGAATCTCCCCAAACGACACAAGACGAGCGCAACCGCCCGAATTCCCGCGCTTTCCGCGAATCCACCCCCGTGTTGCGCAACAAAGTCGCCTATAGGTAGAGAGAGTCTCGAAAGCGGAAAGCCGAAAGCGGAAAGCGGGAATGTCCAATTCAAAATCCCAATGACAAGCGAACGGGTTGAAGGTGGAAGAGTGGAAGGTAGAAGGTGGTGGAAGGTTCGATGTTCAAAGGGGATACGTCAGACGCTACTTCATACATCCTAAATCCTACATCCTAAAAACTCCTTCCACTCTTCCACCTTCAACTTTTCACCCCCGTCGGAGGTGTATCAAATTGACAACATCCAACCCCCCGAGAAATGTGAAACAAGCTTTGTCTCGCAAAGTGTCATCAATTTGATGGCGCGCGGTCTTCACAATCAGCCTTTTTCGACTGTTTCACCCGAGGTTTTCCGAACTTGACAAGTTGACAACTTGACAACATCAAAATTGGTCAACTTCGCAAAGTAGTGAAACAAAACCGGCCCTGTTCTTTGAAAATCTGTATCAATTTGACAACACCCTCCCGACGCAGGAGCCGGGAGGTTTGTCACGAGCGCGCAACATTTCGCAATCGATCGCGCGAAAAGCCGGAAGATTTGGAAATCGTTGTCACGTTCGACGTAGCATAGGTTTGCCAGCCTGTCTGATGAGCCCTGCAACCTCGACCCGCGTGTTGTTCGTCGCAGACTGGAAGTCTACGCCACGTTCGGCGTCGCATCGGCGGTTTTTACGACGAGGGCCTCTTCGGTCTGGTCCGGCATGCTTGAGAGGATCGGAGCGTCGAGCGATGCGGTATTGGGGCGAACCGCCATCGTTCGTACGCCAATTTCATCGGCTTCGACATCGATCAGAGTCAGCCGCGACAACAGCACGAGCGCCAGACAACGCCCGACAGACGACAATGCAAACACAATCATATACCCGTTGTACGACGCCTCGGTCAGATACAGCACCAATCCTCCGAGCAGCGCACCACCCACCCACGCCAGCGTATTGATCACGTTGTAAAACGTCAGCAGACTAGTCCGTTCCTCCTGGGGAATCGATTCGAAAAACAGCAGGAAAAACGCCAGTTCGTACGCCGCCCAGGTGATCCCGCCGAAAATCTGGATCGCCATCAGCCACCACAGATTTCCCGACACCAGCCAGCCGGCGCTGAGCGGAACGATCCCGATCCCGCCGATCCAGAGCAACCGCTTGGCTCCGATCCGGTGCGCGACACGTCCCCAATAGGGGAACGCGATCACCTTGGCCAGAAACGCCACCGAAATCAGAGCTACGAACTGTCCGTAACTCATCCCCAGTTTTCGAAACATAAACGGAGTGAAGTACGGACCGGACATCTGGACGGAAGCCTGCACGGCGACCAGATAAACGAGGAGTTGTCCACCGCTGCGTTGCCTCAGATGCAGCAGCAGTTCTTTCCAGGGAATCAGACGCATGTTCGGGAGAATCGGAGTCGGCTCGCTTTGCCGGGTAAGCATGAACGCCGAGATCAGACGGCACAACGCCGAAACCGCGAACAGAGAGGCATAGACCATCATCAGTTGTCGGGGCGTCCCCGCCAGTTGCAGGCAGATTCCACCAATCAGAAAACCCAGAAAGACTGCCGCCTGAGACGCGCGAGTTCGAATCGTGAAAAATCTCGTTCGAATCGTCGGAGGAACCACCGTGCCGATCCAGGTATTCCAGGCCGGACCGGTCGCCAGGCCGGTCCCCCAATACACGGCTGCGATCAGCAGCACGACGGGAGCGGTAATTTTCCCGAGATACGCCGCAATGACGAGCGGGATGAAAGTCAGCGCCTGGAGAAACGCACAGATCACGACCCAGCGTTTGTGCGAACCGAGCATCCGAACGGCCCGGGGAGAAACGGTCTGCATCAGCCCCCCGACCACCAGCGGAACGCTCGCGACCAGTCCGGCCGTCAGTTCGCCCAGCCCGACCGCCAGAACAAACGCCGACAGATACGTTTCACCCAGTCCGACCATTCCCCCGAACGCGATCCCGTCTCCATAACTGGCGCGCAGATCGGAGCGAAGTTGCCGAGACGCATCGGAAACCGGTACAACCGATTCGGATTTCGACTCAGCGACGTTCAAGGAAACGGAAGATCTGGATCGTAGGATGCGGGGGGTTGAGTAGTTCAAGATCGTGGTGAGAATGTTGGAAAGAGTCGCCTTATTTATAGCTTATTTCTCGCACAGTCCAAGCAGTTCGGGAAGAGAAGTTTCCGAATTTCTCATTCCGCGAGGTTTTCCCCCGGCTTAAGTTGATCGAGGGAAAGTAATCGCGAAACGCCGTAAACTCCGAACGCAGCGGCCATTCCCGGGAGCAGTTTGAAGAGATCGTCATCGTAGCCGGAGAGATTCCAGACGATCACGGTCGCGACTCCGGCAGTCATCATCAAGAGGGCAGTGGCGGAATTCACCGGGCGACCGAACACGCGGAGTATCACCACGGGTCCCAAGCCCGCTCCCAGCGCCGACCACGCGATCAGGACCAGCGAAAACACTCCCTGGTTCGCGAACAGGGCGATTCCGAGTGCGAGTGATGCGACGAGCAGAGTCCCGATTTTGGAAGCCGCGTAGGAATCTTTCCAACGGGGGTTGATGTCCTGAGTCAAGGCCCCCGAACAGACCAGAATCTGAGAGTCGGCGGTGGACATGGTCGCCGAGAACAGTCCCGCCAGCGTTAAGCCGATCAAGACGTCCGGCAATAACTGACGCGCCATGACGGGCATCGCGAGTTCGGTCGCCTGGGTCGCGGACAACCCCGCAGCGCTCGGCAGCGAGGCAATATCAGGAATCAGGACACGCGAATACAATCCGACGGCAATCCCCGCGACAAAGAAGGGAACGAACCACAGAAAGTAAATTCCGCGGGCGCTTCGCATCTCCGCAACCGAGCGAATGGCCATGAAACGAACGAGAATATGAGGCTGCCCCACGGCTCCGAATCCGCCGAACGTCATGCCCAGCAGATACAGCAGAAATCCGAATTCGAGGTTTTCGGGAAACCAGTTGACAAGTTGGGGATCCTGAGCGTGCAGGTTTTCCCAGACAGCGGCAGGTCCACCCGCTTTCATCGCCGCGGCGATCAACAACAGAATCATCGCGACGATCATCACGATCGATTGTGCACAGTCGGTCCAGATCGATGCGCGGATTCCTCCGGAGAAACAATACAACACTACGATGACCGCACCAATGATCGCTCCCGCACGCAGATCCCAACCGAAGAGCGTGTGCAGCGCTGTGCTACCGGCTTTCAATTGAGCCGCCGAATAAACACCAAGCAGTACAAACGTCAGCAAACCGGCAACGGCGATCACCGGTCGGCTGACTCTGTCCTCGTACGTTCCCATCAGTCCGGGAATCGTGGACACGTTCATTTCTTCGGAAACTCGCCGCACGCGGGAGTGGACGAGCAGCCAGCCGGTCAGGTCCCCGAGAATCCAGCCGACCATCATCCAGACGGCGGAAAATCCATTCCGGTAAGTGTAGCCGATCAGCCCGATGAACATGAATCCGCTGTTGTTCGTTGCCACTGCGGAAAGGGCCGTCATCCAGGGATTCACGCTGCGGTCAGCGATCAGATAATCCTGCGTCGTGCTCTTTTTCAGGACCGAAGAGAGCACTCCGATGATCGTAAACACAATCAAGAAGAACAAAAAACTCAGAATGACAACATTCACGTTGGATTCTCGTAGGAGACCTGCTATATTGCTTTAAACAATCATTACATGTGAAATGATTATACATGCAACTAAATGAACCGCAAGCATCAGTCGCCGATAACTCGTTTTGATTTATTCAGTTACGACGATGGGTCGAAAGAATTCGGCTTGGCGGTTCAATCAAACGTGCAGGGAATTGTGGTTTCTTCTTTGAATCTCGGTGAGACACATCGCTCCCAGGAGCAATTTCGGCCTCCGACTCTGGCCGACGCTCCTTTGGTTTGGCAGCTTGTGCGTGATTCGGGCGTGCTCGATCTCAACTCGTGCTACTTGTATCTGCTGTTGTGCCGGGACTTTGCTGAAACGTGCCTCGTTGCGGAAGACGAGACAGGAGTGGCTGGGTTCGTTACTGCTTACCGGCCTCCCCTTCGATCGGAGTCGCTCTTCATCTGGCAAGTGGGAGTCGCTCCGCACGCGCGCCGACAGGGATTGGCAAGCCGCATGTTGAGGAGCCTGCTGTCTTCCCCCGGTTGCCGAGACGTTCAATTTCTCGAAGCCACCGTCAGTCCGTCGAATGTTGCCTCCCGGCGGATGTTTGAAACACTCGCTCGCGCACTTGAGATTCCGATCCAATGGACGGACGGATTCCTGCCCGAGCATTTTGGATCGCAGCAGAAACACGAAGCCGAGTCCCTGCTGCGGATCGGACCTTTGGAAAGGATCGAACATGGAAACCTTTGAGCGTTTGGAATCCGAAGTTCGCGGTTACTGCCGCTGTTTTCCGACCGTGTTCACGCATGCCGAGGGAGAAATCCTGGTCGATGAGAACGGCGCAGAATATATCGATTTTTTTGCCGGTGCGGGTGTGCTCAACTACGGACATAATCCTCCCGAGTTGAAACGCCCCCTGATCGAGTACCTGTCCGAAAACGGTGTTACGCATTCGCTCGACATGGCGACGGACGCCAAAAGGCGATTGCTCAAAACGTTCGAACGACTGATTCTCGAACCGCGCAGCGCCGAATACAAATCGATGTTCTCCGGACCGACCGGAACCAACGCCGTCGAAGCCGCTCTCAAACTCGCCCGCAAAGTGACCGGCCGCCACAATGTCATCGCATTTACGAACGGATTTCACGGCATGACGCTAGGCTCGCTCGCCTTGACCGGCAACGCCAGTAAAAGAAGCGGAGCGGGAGTTCCCTTGCACAACGTGTCGCACATGCCGTACTGCGATTATCTGGGCACCGAAGCCGATACGCTGGCGTCGCTGGAGCAATACCTGGGCGATTCCAGCAGCGGTCTCGATCATCCCGCAGCGTTCATCCTCGAAACAGTTCAGGCCGAAGGAGGAGTCAACGTCGCCTCACGGCGTTGGCTGCAGGAACTGGAAAAGCTCGCGCGCCGGTTCGACGTGTTGCTGATCGTCGACGATATTCAGGTCGGCTGCGGTCGGACGGGGTCGTTTTTCAGTTTCGAGCCGTTCGGGATCGAACCGGATATCGTCTGCTTGTCCAAGTCGCTCTCCGGATACGGGCTCCCTCTCGCGATGGTCTTGATAAAACCGGAGTACGATCAATGGGAGCCAGGTGAACACAACGGGACTTTCCGGGGACACAACCTCGCCTTCGTGACTGCGACGGCGGCACTCGAAACCTACTGGAACGACGACTCGTTGTCGAAAACGGTTAAGCAGAATGCCAAACTGATTCAGAGCGTCCTACTCGACCTGGCCGACGAATACGATGCCGAAGTGCGCGGGCGCGGGATGATCCAGGGGATCCAGTTCCAGGATCATTCGCTGGCTTCCTTGATCAGCCGAGATGCCTTCGACAACGGGTTGATCATCGAGACCTCGGGACCGAACGACGAAGTCGTCAAATGCCTGCCGCCCTTAACCATCGGCCCGGATCGTTTGAGGCAGGGATTGAAGATTCTGGAACAAAGCGTGCATAAAATCGTCGCATCGACCGTAGCCACCACTTGAGTGAAACTGCCGACTTGAACATTCCGATGCAAGGAAAGAGATCACGATGATCGTGACACGTCTGGAAGAATTACTTGGCACAGACCGAGAAGTTCGTGCTGCAAACTGGACCAGTCGCCGGCTGATCCTGCGCGACGCCCAGATGGGATTCTCGCTGCACGATACGCTGATTCACGCCGGGACATCCACCGAGATCCACTACCAGAATCACCTGGAAGCAGTCTATTGCGTGAGGGGACGGGGAACGGTTCGTGTTCTCGAAACCGGCGAGGTGTTCGAAATTTCGGACGGAACCGTATATGCGTTGAACGGACACGAACGGCATATTCTGACGGCCGAAACAGAGATGCGAATGGTCTGCGTGTTTAATCCAGCGCTGGCCGGAACGGAGACCCATGATGAGAACGGAGTCTATCCTTTAATACCGGAGGTAACCGAGGAGGCTTGAAGAGATGGACCAGTTCAACGCATCAACCACACCCCAGGTAGCGGATCCTTACTACTCTCGCGGACCAACATGGGAAGTTGTCCCCCGCGAAGATCCCGTCGTTTGGGAGGGGCGAACCGGTCCCTGGGGCGAATCGGAGATCGAGCGTTATCGGATCGACGGCTATCGTTTCCAGCCGCGACTGTTCTCTGAGAGCGAAACCGCCGAGTTGCTCGCCGAAGCGGATCGCCTGGCAGCCGTCGCGGATCCGCACGAACCGGAAGTCATCACTGAACGGGGAAGTGATGTCGTCCGTTCGATCTTTCGTCTGCACCGCACGAACGATGTTTTTCGCCGGGTGTGCGAAGATCCTCGACTGGTCGATGCCGCCCGTCAACTTTTGGGGAGCGACGTTTACATTCATCAGTCGCGGATCAATTACAAACCCGCTTTCGACGGCAAAGAGTTTTTCTGGCATTCGGATTTCGAAACGTGGCACATGGAAGACGGCATGCCGCGGATGAGAGCGGTGAGTGTGTCGCTGTTTCTGACCGAAAGTAATCCGTTCAACGGACCGTTGATCGTCGTCCCCCGTTCGCACGAAGTCTTTGTCCGCTGCGCCGGTGAGACTCCCGAAAATCACTACGAGCGATCGTTGAAAAAACAAGAATACGGAGTTCCCTCGCAGGGAGCGATGCGAACGCTGGTCGAGCAAGGCGGTATGACGGCACCCACAGGCCCCCCCGGATCGGCACTTCTGTTCGAATGCAACACGATGCACGGATCGGCGGGAAATCTCAGTCCATTCCCCCGCGTGAATTTTTTCGTGGTCTACAACAGCGTGGAAAACAGTGTCGTCGAACCGTTCGGCCATCGGCCGCCCCGCCCCGAATATCTGGCCGAACGCGAAATCACACCGATCGGGGCTTCCACTGCATGAATCAATGCACAATCACACCGGCGGTTTGACGTCGATTTCCGACGTCAGCACCGGGGAAGCATCGATATCTCCCGCTTCCATCATCTCAACGATCTTCTCCAGAGAGCGGAGGAGCTCGCGTCGTTCGTCCGGTTTCAATTTGTTCAATCGCTCCAGAAATTGATCCTGCAGCGGCGTCGGGAGCTGTTTGAGCCGCTGCCGCCCCAGTTCGGTCACCGAGAGACAGATCTTCCGGCGATCCTGACTGCGCCGCTCGCGCAAGACGTACCCCGCCAGCTCCAGCCGATCGACGATCCGCGTGACGGTGGGCGCAGAAAGTTGAACTCGCTGGGCAATCATCGCTGCGCTCAGCTCGGGTTCGTCGCCGGCATCGCTGATCGCTTTCAGACACAACAGTTGCGTGACGCTCAAACCGGATTGCCGCGTCAGTTGACGCGAGTGCTGCGAGGTCTTGCGCAGAATTCTGCGGATCGACCGCAGGATCTCGTACGCGACTTCATCCCCGGTTTTATGTTTTTGTTTCGCCACGGAAGTCCTGGAGTTCGAGGGTGATCGAGTTCGTTTGCAGTCTGTCATCCAGTTCACGCAACCGAGTGATGCCGATGTCGTATCCTATTCGTTCTTTCCTCCGAGATTCAACGGAAACCACGCTCTTCCCTCGGTTGAACACTCGAGGGCGGGTTACAAACTTGCCCCACGGTGAAGCGGTCTGACCGTCGCTTACGGAAACTGCTTGATCCGTGCGCTCAACTGCGGACAATGAATCGGATGCTCAGTTTTTTGAAACGAGACTCAAGTATTTCATCGGAGAACGGTTCACATGTCTTCCTGGGTCCATTACACGCTATTGTCCTTCCTCCTGTTGATCAACAACTCGGCGTTCGCCGAACGGCCGAATGTTCTGTTCATCACCGTTGACGACATGAATCGCGATTCGGTCGGAGCATTCGGGTGTCCGATTCCGGACATTACACCGAATATCGACCGGCTCGCGAGTGAAGGAGTCAAATTCGAGCACGCGCACGTCACCATCGCCATCTGTCAGCCGACGCGGGCGGTCTGGATGACGGGGCGGTACCCCCACCGCAGCGGAGCCCTCGGATTCGATCCGATCAACAGGGATGTCCCGACGTTGCTGGAAACACTGCACGATGCCGGTTATTACACCGGGATCATGGCAAAGGTTTCGCACGTCGTCCCTACGCGCGGAAAAGCCTGGGACTACGTGGTGCAGGCCAATCAATTGAAATCCGGCCGCGATCCGAACCTCTACTACGAACACGCCAAGCAGTTTTTCGATACGGCTGCCAAGGAGAAACGATCGTTCTTCCTGATGGCCAACTCGCAGGATCCGCACCGCCCGTTCGCAGGGAGTCAGCAGGAAACAGGACGCGGGAACAATCCCAACGCGAGACGGAGAAACGAGAATCTTCCCGGGGTCTCGAAGACCTACTCACCCGACGAAGTCCCCGTCCCCGGCTTTCTGCCCGATCTGCCCGAGATTCGGCAGGAACTTTCCGAATACTTCACCTCGGTCCATCGCGCCGACGAAATCGTGGGATCAATTCTGAAAGCGCTCGACGAATCAGGATTGCGCGACAACACGCTCGTGATGTTCAAGTCGGATCACGGCATGCCGCTTCCGTTCGCCAAGACGAATTGCTGGCTGCACTCGACGGCCACTCCGTGGATCGTCCGCTGGCCCGGCATCGTCACACCGGGACGATCTGACGCCGAGCACATGATCGCAGGGATCGATTTCGCTCCGACGATCCTCGAAGCCACCGGCCTCGAACCGCTGGAAGGAATGGATGGCCGCTCGTTTCTGCCGGTTCTGAAAGGGGAGAAACAATCGGGACGCGACGCCGTCTTCACCTCGATCAACGGCACCGCGGGGAAGAACAAATACCCGATGCGGAGCGTCGTGACAAAAAGCCGCGGATACATCTTCAATGCCTGGTCCAACGGCGAGACCGTCTTCAAAAACGAATCGCAAGCGGGACTGACGATGAAGGCGCTGCGCAACGCCGCTCAAACCGACCCCGAGATCGCGGCCCGCGTGCGGCACTTTCTGTATCGCACACCGGAAGAGTTCTACGACTACGAGAACGACCCCGACGCACTGCACAACCTGATCGACGACCCGAAATACCAGGACGAAATTCAGTCGTTCCGCCGCCAACTGAGGGAGCAGATGAAAGCGACTGGCGATGACGCCGTGCTGAACGCGTTTGATGCGATGGTGAAAATCGAGTGATCGTCTCGTTCTACGTTCAGTTGTTCGCACCGATGCGGTCAGCTCGCGCTGAAGATACCGTCGATTCTCCAGAATCCGGGAACCCGAACTGAGATCAGCACGTCTCACCCGGAGTCACGTGGAATCCTTGTCAATTCTGAAGGAGAACGGCGTTATGAAAACGATCGGAATCGTGCTGGGTTTGAGTCTGGTTGTGAGTGCGCAGTCGTTTGCGGTTCCGATCTCTCTGTTTTCCGACACCGACACATACATCGAGCGTGCAAAGGACATTGTGATCGCGCGCTGTGTGAAGGTCCCCGATCGACAGGAAGCATTCGTCGATGGATTATTCCCCGCCGATGTCGAAGTCTTGATGACGCTGAAAGGAGATAAGAAATCCGGTCCGCTCAAGCTCGGGACGGTTTTTGCCATGGAAGCCGGAACGACCTATCTGCTGGCGAATTCAGGAGGATCGGCGTTCGGTTCCGATTTTCTCGCGTTGGGCGAACTTTTGGTCGTCCCGATTCCGGCAGGATTCGACTTCGAGCAACTGAAAGGCAAAACCACCAAACAACAGGTGCAGATCGTCTTTGCCCGGCACCTTTACGAAATCGAACGAAAGCTGGCTCCGCTGCTCGAACAGCAACGACTGTTGCAAAAAGCGATTGAAGACAAAACCGACGTGCTGTTCGAATCCGACGGTCACGTCAAGCTGGGTGAGATCAAGGAGCTTTCGTCAACCAAAAAAGATTCGACGGTCTTTCTTAAATTCGAAGGCGGGCTTTTGAATTATAGCGGTAGCTCACACGGAAAGTCCGGTTTCTTCTACTTCACCGATCACCTGCCGGAGACGCCGAACTGGGAGTTCGCGCCCACCGATGCGAAAGAA
>DATKCB010000621.1:0-4584 GCA_035513495.1 Planctomycetaceae bacterium
AACTCCCGCAGATGCAGCCAGGCCGATTCCGGATCGGGAGCGGTCGGCAGCAGATGCATGCAATGCTTGACGAGCAGAATCGTCGTGGTCAATTCCTTCAGTCGGTCCTCTTCGATCAGCTTGCGTCCCGCAAGGTCGGTCACGAACAGGGTATCCCGCACGAATCGCTCGGTCGATCCGATTTGCATCCGACGGATATTCACTCCCGACAGCATGAGCGCGTTCGACAGTTCGTACAGAAAACCGGGCGTGTCTTCCGACTGGACGTGCAGCACGGTCATTTCCGCACTCGAGTTGTTATCGATCGAGATGGTAATCGGTTTCAACGAGTGTTCGGCCTTGCGGCGTTCGTGGCCGACGCGGCTGGCCGCCAGCCGCGCCACTCGGGCTTGCGCTTTTCGGGGTTCCCCGGTCTGCATCTCGCTCAGCAGTTCGCTCAACCGCGTTTCGTAGGTGCTCCAGAACTGCTCGTCGATGATCTCGGAATCCGCCGACGCTTCGAGCGTGAAATAATTCAGAAACAGCGCCGCCCGATCGGCGCGTGAGTTCGATCCGGTGGAACTGACATCCGCTCCCGTGTAAACCCGTCCTTCCAGAATGTCCAGACCGGCAGCGAACAGCAGTCCGCAAATCGCCAGGAGCGCGCCCGGTTCGTCGTGTCCCGCAACCGCAACCTTCCAGCGGCGGGTGTTTCCCTGAGCGCTGGCCGAGACCGCCGCCAGCCGATCCGGTCCGAGCGAACCGAGCAACTGCCGGTGATGCTCGCGCTCGCGTTCGGAAAAGACGTGGTCGTAGCCCGGTTCGTCCATCACGATCCGCTCGAGCAGACGGTCGGCCGCACGATGCTTCGCGGACGGTTCGACGAATTCCTCCGCTTCGAGATGATTCTGAAAAATCGTGCGAATGCTCTGCCGGTGCATGTCGTACTGGCGAACGAACTGTTCCGCCGATTCGAAATCGAGCCGATACGCCAGCGATTCCAGCGCAGCTTCGTCCTCCGGCAGCTTGTGCGATTGCACGTTGTGCATCAGTTGCAGCACGTGCTCGACCTTACGCAGATACAGATAGCCCGTCGAAAGGTGACGGTACTCGTCGGGCCGCAAGAACCCGAATTCGACCAGCCGGACCAATCCGTCGAGCGTATTGAACGTGCGCAGTTCGGGACGAGCGCCGCCATGCAGTAATTGCAGATATTGCGTTATGAACTCGACGTCGCGCAGCGAGCCTTTGCCCGATTTCACTTCTCCCCATTCTTCTCCGCGACGAGTCAGTCCCCGTTCGATCCGCTGTTTGCTTTCCAGAATTCCCGCTCTCAGGTCGGCTGGCGGCGGTGCGTAGATCAGACGATCGACCTCTTTCAGAAACCGCGCTCCGGCTTTGCGGTCGCCTGCGACCACGCGGGCTTTGATCAATGCCTGCCGTTCCCAGGGTTGACCGTGCGTCCGCAGATATTCCAGATGCGCGTCGATCGAATTCACAAGCGGCCCCGACTCTCCCCACGGCCTCAATCGCATATCGACGCGATACAGAAATCCTTCGGCCGTCACATTGCCCAGCGACTGGATGATTTTCTGACCCACCGGCCAGTACGCGACGGGATCTCCCTCGCTCAAAAACAGGAGATCGATGTCCGAACTGTAATTCAGTTCTTCGCCGCCGAGTTTTCCGCACGCAATCACGACGAAACCCTGCTCCGAAAGCCCGAGTTGCCGGCACGTCTCCTGCAGACAGCACTGCACGAGTCCGTCGGCCAGCAGCGAGAGCTGAACGGTGACCGATTTCAAATCCATCAGGCCGAAGGCGTCGCACGTTCCCAGCCGCAGATATTCTCCCTGCTGATACCGCCGCAGCGCATCGAGCCGTTCGAGTTCGGTCGGAGCGCCGCGCGAGACTTCGAGCGCTTCGTTGCGATACTGCTCGCGGCTTTTCAGTTCGAGCAGACTTTCCCGCACGATCAGGTCGAAGATCGCAGACGGATGCCGAAACAGAATCTGACTCAAGTAACTGCTGCTGGAAAAAATCCGCACCAGAATTTCAACCGCACGGGGATGCTCGGCCAGAAACTCGATCGTGGGAACCCGTTCGGCGTCGTTCCGAAACACGCGTTCGAACTGAATCAGACAGTGATCGGGATCGCTCGCTCTGGAAAGCCACGGCAAAAAAATCGACAGAAACTGTTTCCGGATTTGCGGATCGGTCTGCTCCCCCAGAAAATTCTGGAGTCGGCATAACGCCTCCGCGGACAGGGCTTCCCCTTCCCCTTCGAGTTGCCGAAGATCGATCGACTCCTCAAACGCCCGAGGGTGCAGTTCGGAGGGATCAACGGGAGGAACTTTCATAGCGGTCCGAACTCAGGATGAGCTACACAATGGAAGGAGAGAGTCGCGATCGGGATTTGTTCCCGTTTGATTGATTGCTCCGAAATCATTCGCAAATCGAACCGTTCATTGTAGGCGAACTTCCAGAAGAAGACATGCAAAACAGGTGCCGAACCGCTCACGGATAACCACTTTCTCCGTCAAACTTTCCCCTGTTTCCCCATCAAAACGACTTTCCTCCCAGACCACCAGATTTCCGGATCTTGCTGTCATACAGAACTTTTTTTTCCTACAATGAACTGAGCTAGCGTGAAATCTCAGAATTCATCGAACAACACCTTTGTGCTACACAACACTGGAAGGAGAACAACTCGCATGACCCAAAATTCAACACGCCGCGACTTTCTGAAGACCTCGGCCGCCTCGGCCAGCGCCGTCTGGTGGCTCACCGGGACTCAGAATCACGCCGTCGCCAAATCCAAACTCGAACAGATCAACTTCGCCTGCATCGGCGTGGGCGGAAAAGGCCGCGTCGATACCACCAATGCCGGCAAGGTCGGCAATGTGGTCGCCCTGTGCGACGTTGACGCCAAGAGCCTCGATGGAATGGCCAAAAACTATTCCTCCGCCGAAAAGTTTGAAGACTACCGGAAAATGTTCGATGCGTTCGGCGACAAATTCGATGCCGTCACTGTCGTCACCCCCGACCATTCGCACGCCGCCGCGGCGGTCATGGCGATGCGGCACAAAAAGCACGTCTACTGCCAGAAACCGCTCACCTGGTCGGTCCAGGAGGCCCGCATCATGCGGAAGCTCGCCGCCGAGTTCGGCGTGCAGACTCAGATGGGTAATCAGGGAACCTCGAACGACGGACTTCGCGAAGCCGCCGAAGTCATTCGGTCGGGTGCCATCGGAACGGTCAAAGACGTCCACGTCTGGACCAACCGCCCGATCTGGCCGCAAGGCACCGGACGTCCGGAGAAAGCGGAAGAGATCCCCGCTCACGTGAACTGGGATCTGTTCCTCGGCCCTGCACCCGAGCGGCCGTACTCTTCGAAGTACCACCCGTTCGCGTGGCGCGGCTGGCTCGATTTCGGAACGGGTGCCCTGGGAGACATGGCCTGCCACACCGCCAACATGGCCGTGATGGCACTCAGCCTGTTCGATCCCGTCCGCGTCTCGGCTCAGTCGTCGGGAATCGTGGAAAACGAATCGTTTCCGAAGTGGTCGCAGATCGAATTCGATTTCCCTGCGATCGCCGAACGTCCCGCCGTCAAGATGTACTGGTACGACGGAGGAAAACTCCCGTCCCCCGAACTCCTCTACGGTAACAAACCCAGCGACAGCGGTTCGCTGATCGTGGGGGACAAAGGCTCGCTGTACTCTCCGAACGATTACGGGGCACAGTACATGCTGCTCCCCAAAGAAAAGTTCGCGGACTACAAAAAGCCCGAACAGTCGATCCCCCGCAATACGATTCCGGGGAACAACGACGAAAAGCAGATGGGCGAATTCGCCGCGGCGATCAACGGCGGACCGGCCGCGATGTCGAACTTCGATTACGCCGGTCGTCTGACCGAAACGATCCTGCTCGGCAACGTCGCCCTGCGAGCCGCTCAGCCGATCGAATGGGACGCCGAAAACGCGAAAGTGACCAACATGCCCGAAGCCAACGCCTTCCTCGGCCGAGAATACCGGTCGGGCTGGACGCTGTAAGGATTCGGACATTTCAATTAATCAACCCCTACCCGGTGAGTTCGCTCACCGGGTTTTTTCGTCTGTTACCAAAATGAGTGTACGGTGTTCGATTATCGAAGAACCCTCTTCTCGACTCACCGAACAGGCTGGAAGCCTATGTCTACGGTGAGCGTCGCATCGATTTCCGAATTTTTTGGCTTTTCGTGCGGATCGGCCGCGGGATGTTGCGCGCTAGAGACAAACCTCCCGGCTTCTGCATCCGGGAGGGTGTTGTCAAATTGATGACAGATTTTCAAAGAACAGGGCCGGTTTTGTTTCACAACTTTGCGAAGTTGACCAATTTTGATGTTGTCAAGTTGTCAACTTGTCAAGTTCGGAAAACCTCGGGGGAAACGGTCGAAAACACTCGATTGTGAAGACCGCGCGCCATCAAAGTGATGACACTTTGCATCGCAAAGCTTGTTTCACATTTCCCGGGAGGGCTGGTTGTTGTCAAATTGATACACCTCCGAACGGGGGTAGAAGAGTGGAATGTGGAAGAGTGGAAGGATTTGCGAGGAAGCAGGAT
>DATKCB010000622.1:0-9965 GCA_035513495.1 Planctomycetaceae bacterium
CCGACGGCCGCATTCTCGCCTCCGGCAAGAATCCCGACAAAGACGTCTACGAACTGGAGTTCAAGACCGATCTGACGAGCGTCGGTGGTCTGCGGTTAGAAATACTCCCCCACGATTCCCTCCCCGCCAAAGGACCGGGACGCGCCGGCAACGGAAATCTGGTCGTCAAGACCATCGAAGCAACTCTCAACGGACAACCGCTGGCATGGCAGGCGTCCGCCGCCTCACATTCTCAGGATCAGCACAAAGGAGAATATGTCGCCAGCGGCGACCCCAATGGTTGGGCGATCCTGCCGCAGACGGGGAAATCGAATCAACTGGTATTACAGAGCAAGGAAGCGGTCTCGCGACCAAAGGATGCGACCGAGACGATTCTGAAGGTCACGATTCAGCAACATCACGGAGGCGCGCACACGCTCGGTCACTTTCGCTTTTACGCAACTTCCTCAACCGAACAGGCTTCGCCGACCGAACTGGCGAATGAAGAACTCGCGAAACTGGCAGCTCTGCCTGTCGAAGAGCGTAAACCGGAACAGCAGGCGCAACTCTGGAACGCCTTCCGCGAACAGACGCCGCTGCTGGCCGAACTGCGTGAGACCCTCAAAACATTGAACGATCGGAAAACCGCGCTCGACAACTCGATCGTCACCACCCTGGGAACCGAATCGGTCGCACCGCGCGAGATGCGGGTGCTCCCGCGAGGTAACTGGATGGACAATTCGGGAGAAGTCGTCACACCCCAGGTTCCGCATTTTCTTCCGCAGCCGAACACCAACGCCGAACGGCTCAACCGGCTCGATCTCGCCAAGTGGATGGTCTCCTCCGATAATCCGCTCGTGGCTCGCACGTTCGTCAATCGAATGTGGATGCTCTGTTTCGGACAGGGGATCGCGCGGTCGGTCGACGATCTCGGATCGCAGGGTTCGTGGCCGACGCATCCAGAGCTTCTCGACTGGCTGGCGGTGGAATTCGTCGAGAGCGGATGGGACATCAAGCATCTGTTCAAACTGATGGTCATGTCCGAAACCTACCGCCAGACCTCGCTCGCAGGCGACGAGTTGCGGAAAGCCGATCCCTACAACGAACTGTATGCTCGCCAATCGCGATGGCGACTCGAAGCCGAGATGATCCGCGACAACGCGCTGGCGATCAGTGGCTTGCTGGTCCCGGAAGTGGGCGGAGTGAGCGTCAAACCCTATCAACCAGCCGGGTATTGGGATCAGTTGAATTTCCCGAAACGCACCTATCAACACGACGGCGGATCAGCCCAATATCGCCGCGGAGTCTACACGCACTGGCAGCGCACGTTTCTGCATCCGAGTCTGCTCGCGTTCGACGCACCGGCTCGGGAAGAATGCACGGCCCGCCGGGAACGCTCGAACACACCGATTCAGGCACTGGTTTTGTTGAATGATCCGACCTACGTCGAAGCCGCGCGGAAATTCGCAGAACGAATCCTCTCGGGGGACGGAGACACCTTCGATGCGCAGCTCGACCGGGCGTATCGACTGTCCCTCAGCCGAGTTCCCGAGACGTACGAGCGCGAACTGCTCAGCGATCTCTATCACTCAAACCTCGATTTTTATCGGAAAGAGCCGGAATCTGCCGAGAACTTATTGCAGACCGGCCTCGCGCCGATGGAAGACAACATGGACAAATCCGAACTCGCCGCCTGGACGACTATCGCGAGAACAATTCTGAATCTGCACGAGACGATCACACGGTATTGATCGATCCGAACATTAACACTGGTCGCCGAATGCGACCGAGGTAAGTCACCATGAACGATCTCCAACAACATCTCGCCCGCCGAAGTTTCCTGCAAAACTCGATCATGGGCTTCGGATCCGTCGCTCTGATGTCGATGCTTCAGCGAGACGTCAAAGCGGCTGATGCGCAACCACCGGGAGTGCTCAAGACATTTCACCATCCTCCCAGAGTCAAGCGGATCGTGCATCTCTGCATGGCGGGAGGGATGACGCATCTCGAAACATTCGACTACAAGCCGAAACTGGCCGAGATGCACGATCAGCCGATGCCGAGCTCTCTCACCGACGGTCAGCAGATCGCCCAGTTGCAGGGTCAGGCTCTGAAGTGTTTCGCGCCGCAGCATCCGTTCAAAAAATTCGGCCAGAGCGGACAGGAGATGTGCGAACTGTTTCCGCATTTGGGAACCGTCGCCGACGACCTGTGCATCGTGCGGTCGATGCATACCGACCAGATCAATCACGATCCCGCCCACACGCAGTTCAACACCGGTTCGGGAACGCCGGGGCGTCCGAGCATGGGTTCGTGGCTGTTGTACGGACTCGGTCAGGAAACGGAAGATCTGCCGGGATACGTCGTGCTGACCTCTGTCGGAAAAGGAGGCCAGTCGCAACCGATCGCCGCGCGGCAGTGGCACAGCGGTTTTCTTCCCTCCCGGTATCAGGGAGTCCAGTTCCATTCGAGCGGTGCTCCGGTGTTGTATCTGACACGCCCCAAGGGGGTGCGTCTCGAACATCAGCAAAAAATCGTCGAAACCGTCAATGCTCTGAACCGCCGATTCGACGAACAGGTCTCCGATCCCGAAATCGCCACGCGGATCAAACAGTACGAAATGGCATTTCGGATGCAGACCAGCGTGCCCGACCTGATGGACGTCTCCCGGGAATCCAAGGAAACCTTCGAGGCGTACGGAACCGAGGGAGGCGACGGAACCTACGCCGGGAACTGCCTGCTGGCCCGGCGTCTGCTCGAACGCGGTGTCCGCTTCGTTCAACTGTATCATCGGGGCTGGGATCATCACGGAGGGATCAAAAAATCGATGGAGATCACCGCTCAGGAGGTCGATCAGGCGACGGCGGCGTTCATCAAGGATTTGAAAGCGCGCGGATTGTTCGAAGACACCTTGATCGTGTTCGGAGCGGAATTCGGACGGACTCCGATGGCGCAAGGCTCAGGCCGCGATCATCACATTCAGGGCTATTCGATGTTTCTGTCGGGTGGCGCGGTGGCCGGAGGAACCTCGTACGGAGGGACCGACGAATTCGGGTACAATGCGATCGAGAATCCGGTTCACGTCCGCGATTTTCACGCGACGATGCTGCACCTGTTCGGGATCGATCACAAAAAACTGACGTACAAATTCCAGGGCCTCGACTTCCGCCTGACGGGTGTCGAAGAAGCCCACGTCGTTCACGATCTCATTTCCTGATTTTTTCGTATGCTGGTGTTTCAATTCTTGCTACTTTGATTTTTGACTCTTCCTCTTCATTCGCCAGGAATTCGGACCATGCTCGACCGCCGCCTCTTTCTGCAAAGCTCCGCCGCTGCGATGCTCGCCTCGCAATCGCTGTCCGCCTTCGCCGCCGACGAACCTACCGACAGCCTCAAGGGGCGACTCTACAAAACGTTGAAAATCGGAATGGTCAAAGTGGACGGTTCGCTCGGCGACAAATTCAAAGCTGCCAAAGCGGCTGGATTCGCCGCGATCGAAATGAATTCGCCCGGTATGAATATCGCTGAGACAAAACAGGCGATTCAGGAATCCGGACTCCCCGTCGACGGAACCGTCTGTTCAAGTCACTGGAACATCAGGCACACCGATCCCGATCCCGCAGCCCGGGCGAAAGCTCTCGAGGACTTGAATCAGGCGATTCGCGATACGCACGCCGTCGGAGGCCACACGGTTCTGCTGGTTGTCGGTCACGGGAAAGACGGTCCCGAAAACGAAATCTGGCAGCGCTCGGTCGAAAACATCTCCAAGGCGATTCCGGTGGCGGCCGAATACGGCATGAACATCGCCTTCGAAAACGTCTGGAATCATTTCCTGTACGATCACGAAGGGGACCACAATCAGACCGCCGACAAATGGAAACAATACGTCGATGAATTCAGTTCGCCCCATGTCGGCATGCAGTTCGACATCGGCAATCACTGGAAATACGGATCGATGGGGGACTGGATTCGCACGCTCGGCACGCGGATCGTCAAACTCGACGTGAAAGGGTTCTCGCGAAAAGAAGACAAGTTCACGAAGATCGGGGAGGGAGACCTCGATTTCGCCGATGTCCGCAAGGCGCTGCGGGAGATCAATTTTTACGGCTACTGCGCGGCGGAAGTGGCTGGCGGCGGCCCCGATCGGCTCAGAGAAATCTCCGACAACATGGACCGCGTGTTCGCGTTGACGTGACGTGAATCGACGAGGGATGTCTGCGGAGCGAAATCTCAATCTCTCTCATCGGTCGAAAACAAAACCGACAAGCGAAGTTCGTCCGTTTCCCCGATGTTCTCGGGTTGTCCGAGATAGCGGTGCCGCCAATGTTCGTCCGGCGGGAGATGGGGACGCGGCTGCGGGATTCCCCATTCGATGACCGCCGTCATTTCGTGACTCTCCAATTCCGAAAGTCGCGCATACACCTGATTCCAGTTTCTGGCCTGAAAGATTTTCGCTTCGGGAAACGCGAGCGCGAGTTCGAGGCGAAATCGGGAGGTCCGGTTTCGGGGCGAGACGATCTCGATTCGTTTCAAATCCGCGGGCAGCCGCTCGAACATTTGGTGCAGTTGAACGATCTGATCGGATTCGAGTTCCTCTGTGAACGCAGTCAAAGTGTTGACATCGGGCGGGGACGATAATCCGACGCGATAGTTGATCACCACGATCAGAATCAAACAGGTTCCCGGCAGTAAATAACGTCCGCCGAAGCTCGACGGATTTCGGATCACATGCAGAAAAATCAGAGAGAGCAGACAGAACACCGATAAAATGCGAACTGTCCAGATTTGCTGCGAAACCGGTGCGTCGCGATTGAGATCGTAAACGCTGACGAGCACCAGGGGAACGAACGTGAGCAACGCGGCCGGAACCACTCCCAGATCCCCGCGCGAGATCTGATCGAAGGCGATGGCCGAACAGATCGCCAGCACCACAGACACAAACGCGAGCGCGGCGACCGCCAACAAGGAGTCCGTACCCAGAACGAATGACGCAACGATCGAGAGAACTCCTCCGCCGGCCAGCCAGAGGATTAACTGCCGGGACGCTCGATCCTGCTCCCGGACCGCGTGCCGCCACGAAACCCTTGCTCCAAACACCGCGAGTCCGATGATCGGTCCGACCACCTTCAGATACAAAAACAAACTTTCGAAGAGCGTCCGCTCCGGACTCCCGTCCGAAATTCCTTTCCACCAGAACAGCCAGAATTCCCGGCCGTAAGCGGACGCCATCACGGCGGGCCACCAGCCCGAGGAGATCAGACCGATCCCCCACATGAGAAGCAAGGCGAGCACGCGCTTGACCGGTGGGATGATCGATACCGATTTTCTCCGGTCCGCTCGAATCTCGCCGAAACAGGTCACCAGTTGAATGACCACGGGCAGGACCACAATCGGCCCCCCGGCCAGCAGACAGATCCCAAGACACAACCCGCCCCCCAGAATCTGCCAGGTGACAGCCCCCCGCTCGCGCAACAGGTGATCTTGCAGAAAACTGATCGCCCCCAAAGCCGCGAGGAGCGAGAGCGAAACGGGAAGCACGGTTTGTGCCTGCCACAAGATCAACCCCTGACCGGAAGCCAACAGTGCGGTCCACAACGCGATTCGGCCTCCCAATAACCTTCGGGTCAGGCGATAACACACGAGGATCAGCAGGCCGGTGGCGATCCACGAAAAAAACATCCCCACGTAGACGCCGAACTCAGGCAGAACCGACTCGACGGAGGCAGTCAGCCAAGTGCCCAGCGGGGGCTGAAAGCGCAACTCGGATGCCGAATCGACTCCGCCAGGTCCGATCACTCCTTCCAGTGTTTGCGCGTGGAGCAAATCTCTGCTCCGCAAGACCCACTCCGCGTCGGATTCGCTGAGCGACGCATGCTGGAACACATACAGCGCGGGAATCAGTGCCAGCACGACGATCCACGGCTCGAAGCTTTTCGTTCGATCGAAGATCGGAAACAGATCTTCCGACTGGCCGGATTGCCGGTACAGATCGCGAAGCCGATGAGTTGAAACTGATGACATGACCGCCCGCACATCCAATCAAATAAGTCTCTCGATATTTTGACGACCGTTCTCTTATTTCCCTCGCACCGTATCACTCGGTACTCTTGCCGATTTCCGCGACGATATCCCGCAGTATTTCGTCCAGATCGCGCTGGGGTGCCCGGTTCAGAATGTTCCGCAATCTTCCCAGGTCGGGAACCCGCCGGCGAACATCTTCGAAGTCGTCTCCGTAAGCCTGATTGTACGGTTCGTACACAATCTGAGAATGGGAACCGGTCAAGGCGATCACCCGCTCGGCCAACTGGCGAATCGAGACGGGTACGTCGCTGCCGATGTTGAAGACTTTTCCCGGGGCTTCCGGATGTGCGGTCAAATCGAGCACGCACTCGACCACTTCATCGACGTGGGCGAAACAGCGGATCTGCTCCCCGTCATCGTAGACGGTCAGCGGTTCCCCTTTCAATGCCTGCGCGACGAAGCGGGGAATCACCATTCCATAATGACCGACTTGGCGCGGACCGACCACGTTGAAGAACCGTCCCACGACGACCGGCAGATGGTATTTTCGATGGTAAGCCAACGCCAGAAACTCGTCGATCGCCTTCGAGCAGCCGTACGCCCAGCGAGGTTTGTCGGTCGGACCGAACACCAGGTCTTCCCGTTCGGTCCACTGCTCCTTGGGATTCTTTCCGTAAACCTCGCTGGTCGAAGCCAGAAAAAAACGCGTATTTTGCTGGACGGCGTACCGCAGCAGCAGTTCCGTCGGGTAGATGTTCGTTTCGATCGTGCGAACCGGATCGTCCGCGACCAGTTTGACACCGACCGCGGCCGCCAAGTGATAGACCGTCTCGACCCCCTGGAGGACTTCCGCCAGCAGGACGGGATCGGTGATCGATCCGTGGCGAAGTACCAATCGCTCGTGATCCCGCACGGACGCCAGATTTTCGATTCGTCCGGTCGAGAGGTTATCGAGAACCGTCACGTCGTGCCCGAGTTCGAGCAACCGCTCTGTCAGATGGCTGCCGATGAACCCGGCACCACCGGTTACCAGACATTTTGTCATTCAATTCGTTCCGAACGACCGGCCCGCCGGTCGCGAAAGTTGGTTTGGGAAACTGTTCAAATCCGTGAAAAACGACCGCTTCAGAATATCCGTTTGAGGCGGGACCGAACAGTTCCGGAGGCCGCTGTCCGTGAAGTCGTTCCGATTTGTCGCGCTCCCCTGCACAGAATCGGATGCGCTGTATAGAATGAAGTTGACGGTTGAAAAAATGCGGGAAATCATGAATTTCCGCAGTTTTTCCTGTTTCGAAGCGGTAGGCGCGATCGGCCTCGTCCGGCCTCTCTGAGATGATCGGAGAGACTTTCATGGAAATTCTGAAAAAAGTCCCTTTTTCGATTCTCTCGATCGATTGGAAGGGATTACCCTGTTTCGACTCAAGTCGATTCGTCGAATCGACGAGAGAAAAGAGTGGGGCCGAATGCAACGATCGTCGGGATTAAATTTGTCTTGCCGATCGAACGAACGCGAGTGATACTCAGTCGGAAAACCTGACGTTTTTATTGACTCTGTTAGCTGTTATGAACGGGTGTTGACCACGAATTATGCCCAGAAAGAATTACTCCTCTCGTAAACCGACGGTGGCAAAATCACAACGTCACAGTTGGCATTATTACTGGGAAGATTTGCCGCTCGAGGAGTTGCTGGAGATCCGCATTTGCGACCTCGGACTGGGGATCGAAGACACGCCTCTCGAACAGCGAATCGAGCGGCTCTACGAAGAGATGGCCGCCCGGGGTCTGAATTTCCGCCCCCACTGCTGGCTGTCCGAGGAATGGTTTTCTCCCGACGGAATTCCCGGGATCGCAATTCCGTTCTACCTCGCCCATCCCCGGCTGATGCGACTGGAACGCCGCATGATGCTCGAAGTCGAGGGGGGCACCGAGGAATGGTGCATGAAAATCCTGCGGCACGAAGCCGGACACGCGATCGGCAACGCCTACGGTCTGCACCGCCGCCGCTCGTGGACGCAGATCTTCGGAAAATACTCGCAGCCTTATCCCGACTGTTATCAGGTCCGGCCTTACAGCCGAAGTTACGTGCAGCATCTCGATCCGTTTTACGCGCAAAGCCACCCTGCGGAAGACTTCGCGGAAACGTTTGCCGTCTGGCTCAAACCCCGCTCGGGCTGGAGAAAACAGTATGCCGGCTGGGGAGCTTACAAAAAACTCGAATACGTCGAAGAACTGATGGCGGAAATTCCGGACATGGAAGCCGTCTCCCGGACCAAAATGAGAATCGATTCGCTGCCGCGAATCAGAAAGACCCTCGGCCAGCACTATCAGGAACAGCAGGACCGGTATCGGGTCGGCGAACAGATTTTCGATGACGAGACGCTGCTTCAGTTGTTTACGGACAACCCCAGGAAAAGCACGCCGTCCGCCTGGTCGTTCTTTGTAAAGCACCGCGCGGAATTCCGGCAGGTTGTCTCGGAGTGGTCGGGACAATATAAATATGTGATCGATCAGGTACTCGACGACATCGTCGCGCGGTGCCGCGAATTGAAGCTGCGGCTCAAAAAATCGGAACGTGAGACGAAGCGGGACGCGATGGTTCTGCTGGCCGTCCAGACCATGAATTATCTGCATCGAGGCGATAATCGGTATCATCTATGAAGCCGCTCCGGATTCAAGTCCTGATGCACGAGTCGCTGATTCCACCCGATTCGATGGAGGGAATCCCCACACGCGAGCTGATGGAGTGGAAAACCGAATTCGACGTGATGGCGACTCTGCACAACATGGGACACGACGCCGAAGCTCTCGGCGTTCACAACGATCTCGACGTCTTTCAGGACGCACTGGTCGAGAAATCGCCCGACATCGTGTTCAATCTGCTCGAAGAATTTCACAGCGTTCCGCATTACGATCAGCACGTCGTCAGCTATCTCGAACTCAAACAGCAACCCTACACCGGCTGTAATCCGCGCGGACTGATGCTCTCACACGACAAAACGCTAGCCAAGAAACTGCTCACGTTTCACAAAATTCCGACCCCCCGCTTTCAGTTTTATCCGCGGGGGAAAACGCTGAAAATCCCGAAGAAACTGCGCTATCCCCTGATGGTCAAATCGGCCATGGACGACGCATCGCTGGGAATCTCGCAGGCCTCCATCGTGCGGGACGAGGCCAAACTTCGCGAACGAATCGCCTTCGTCTGGGAAGAACAGAAATCGGACGTGCTGGTCGAAGAATACATCGAAGGTCGCGAGTTTTACGTCGGAGTCCTCGGCAACGAGCGGCTGGAAATCCTGCCGGTCTGGGAATTGTCGTTCGAAAGCCTTCCGTCGCGAGACGCCCCGATCGCGACCGCCCGCGCCAAGTGGGATCCCGTCTATCAGAAAAAGATCGGTATCAAAACCGCCGCCGCGCGGGATCTGACTCCGAAGCAACAACGAAAAATTGAGAAGATCACACGGGAAGTCTATCGGGTTCTCGCCTTGAGTGGATACGCCCGGATGGACTTCCGCATGTCCGAGGAGGGGGACCTGTACGTCCTCGAAGCGAATCCGAATCCGAATCTGTCGTTCGGAGAAGACTTCGCGGAATCCGCCGAAGTCGCAGGAACCAACTACGAGCAACTCCTGCAAAAAATCATCAACCTGGGCCTCAACTACAAACCTGCGTGGAAGACAGTGAACTAGCCTCTCGGGCCTGTTCGACAATCGCCCTGTAGGACAACTTTAGGCGTCACGGACCGAGCCCCGCCCCAAGTTTTAGCCCGAAACCAGCTAAAACACCGAGGATGATGATCGGGATCCACCCGAGCAGGATCACTATGAACAGGTGCTTCAATGCGGAGTGGTACAGCCTCTCCAACCACGATGGCGTCGCGACAGCCCACACGAAACCTAGTCCAACAGTTTGCATTTCTTGTTTCATTATAACGCCATTTTCGCCAGTTTTACTTTTGGCACGAATTG
>DATKCB010000623.1:0-4673 GCA_035513495.1 Planctomycetaceae bacterium
GTCGAAACCGTAGTTCAGACTGTTCACCCGAGCCTGGTAATTTTGAGTCGCGAAACCGGTGAAGAGTCTTCGTACGTCGTCGGCCCGGCCGTCTCCATCCGTATCGCGGGCAAACAAAATATCCGGAGCCGCACAGACCAGGACGCCATCCCGCCAGACGGTGACACCCGTCGGGAAGGGAATCCCCTCCAGAAAAAGTTTTGCATCATCGTAACGACCGTCTCCATTGGTATCGGTCAGCAGTTTGATCCGGCCGCCCGGTGTGAACTGGTTGTCGACGCCGCTGGGATAGTCGTACATTTCCGCGACCCACATCCGTCCGCGTGGATCAAAATCGATCGCCACCGGACTGCTGATCAGCGGTTCCGCCGCCATCACCTCGGCGACAAAACCCGGTTTCAGATGGAAGCTGGCCACGGTTTGAGCGGGAGAACGGGGGACTGAGCCTTGTGTCTTCGAAGAGTCTTCCTTGGGGATGAATGTCTCAGGGATCTGCTGTTTCACGGAGGCGACGATCTTGTCTTCGAGTCCGGCAGCGTAAGGACCGGGGATGGCGTAGTAGGTCATCGCCCCGCCACCCTCGTAACCCCCTTCCTTGAGGATTCGCTCGGATGGAACGTACCCCGGACAACCGTTGCTGTACGAGTTGACCCAGAGCCGCGTTCCGTCGAGTTCACGTTTCAGTCGTTTCGAATAATCGACGACCACTTCACCGGGAAGAAACACCATCGCCAGAGCATTTCCGAACGTCCAAGTCTGGACCGAGTAGCTGATGTCGGTGATCAGTTTCTCGCCGCGCTCGAGTTTCGCCAGCATCGTGCGGGCGTGAAATCCGACGGGGTTCTGCTGTTGAGCGCGCTGCGTCCACTCTTCACGGGTCGGCAGCGGAGCGAGATCGAGCGTGATGCGCTCTTGCCGGGTGGCGAGCGGTTCGGTGAGATTTGTCAGCGGTCCAGCGAGCAGCCGCGCAACTTCCTCGGCAATCTCGACTCCCTGCATTTCGGCAACGTCAGCCCGGTCGCCGACGACTCCCGACGAGGGATTGGCGTCGGCACCGCACCCGATCGATACGAGAGCCGTGCATCCGGGATGCTGCCGTTCGATCATCTCCTGCGCGTAACCGGCCCAGTCGCCACTGATGCGGTTGTCGGAAAGAGTCACACAATGACAGGCGTAGCTGACATAGACGGCACGCACCTTGCCCTCAGTGTCCTTCACGACGAGCAGCGGAAGATCGTGATCGACGGGACCGCCCGCGGTTCGGCGATTCTTCGCAAATCCAACGCGTCCGAGTCCCCAACTGAGCGTGGCCGGTTTCCGGTCGGCAATCGCCTCGAGCGTGACCTGTTCGAGTTTCTCTTCGAATTCTTTGCTGTACTGATCGATGTGGGCCTGATGCGGTGCGGGGATCGGTGTTCCGAACAGCGTCGGCGAGACGTCGTTGACCATCGGAGCGGTGTGCGTGTGCGTGGCAGAGATCGAGAGCCGATCGCGAGAGATACCGGTCTTTTCTTCCAGCTTCTTGGCGAGGCGTTCGACGAGCGCATCGGGAATGCCGAGCGTATCGACGGTGATCAGAACCGCCGGTTTTTCGGAAGAGTTTCCAATCGCAAGCGCCTTGGCATAGATCCTCTGCCGGACCCCTTCCGATTCCTCCCGGCGGAAACCGAATCCGTTGAGACGCACCGGGTAGTCCGGTGTGATATCGACCGTCGCGACCCCGACGGTCCACCTGATCGGTTCGGCGTTGAGTTCACCAGTCGAAAACAGAGCCAGGCACACACTAAGACTGAATTTCCACACGTGATATGCTCCTCGATTCAGATCCGTTATGACTTCCACGAACGTTTTTCTATCAAAGCAGATCGGAGGGATGATTCACAGATACGACTGGTAAATTTGGTGTAGAATTCCCTTTTACAAAATCCGCCACGGATATCAGAGCCGATCAGAAGTTCTCTCCATGACCAACCAAAGCTACGACGCGATCGTGATCGGAACCGGCGGCTTCGGCAGCAGTGCGCTGTATCAACTCGCGCACCGGGGACTGCGAGTGCTGGGTCTCGACCGGTTTCCTCCCGCACACGACCGGGGAAGTTCGCACGGACAGACGCGGATCATCCGGCAGGCGTATTTCGAACACGTCGATTACGTTCCGTTGTTGAAACGAGCCTACGCGCTGTGGCGGGATCTCGAAGCCGAATCGGGACGGGACCTGATGACGCTGTGCGGACTGCTCGTTGCAGGTCCGAGAGACGGAATTGCCGTCCCCGGAGCACGTTTCGCGTCGCAGAAACATGATCTCGAATTGCAGAACGTGAGCCGCGCCGAACGGGAAACCCGCTTTCCGGGATTTCGAATTCCCGAGAACTTCGACGCCGTGTTCGAGGCAGCGGGCGGGTATCTGCTGGTGGAAGAGTGCGTGCGGACGTATCTCGAGCTGGCCCAATCGAACGGCGCCGAACTGCTCACCGGTGTGACAGTCACGGGCTGGGAAGCGAAACACTCGACGGTCGTTGTCGAAACGGATCGCGGAACATTCGAGGCCGCGAAATTGATTCTGACACCCGGTGCGTGGGCGTCGCAGCTGTTGAACGCGATCCCGGAGATGCCTCCGTTTCAGGTCGTGCGCAAAGTGCTCCAGTGGCATCCGGTTCGTTCGCCGGTTTATGATCTGTCGGCGGGAGGGTGCGGCTACTTCTTCGAGATGCCGTACGGCGAGTTCTACGGATTCCCCTCACTCGACGGAAACAAACTCAAAGTCGGCGAACATACTGGCGGTGAAATCGTCGCCGATCCTCTCCTGGTTGACCGGAACTTACACGAGTCCGATCGAGTACCAGTACGAAAATTTCTCGAGCAAGTCATGCCGGACATCGATCCCGATCCGATGGATCACGCGGTCTGTCTCTACACGAAATCACCCGACTGCCATTTCGTGATCGATCAGCATCCCGAACATGAGAATGTTTTGTTCGCCGCCGGGTTCAGCGGACACGGCTTCAAATTCACGAGTGTCATCGGAGCAGCCCTGACCGATCTGGCGATCGACGGAACAACCGAGCTTCCGATCGGTTTTTTATCACTCGCCCGGTTTTCCCTCTGAATTGGTGCGATCACGGTTTGTCACCTTTGATGAGCGCCCCGACGCGCCACTGACCGTGGGAATCTATATGCATCAGCAACTGCTCGTACAACACGCCCCCGCTCTCGAACTTGGTCTTGTAAGTCAGCTCTATCAATCGCTTGGGATTGCGGCGATCAGGTTGAATTCGAAGCAAAGTTCGGGTCACCGCCTTCCCTCGGGGTTTGCCGAAAGGTTCGTAGAAATCGATCAACCCTTCCCGGGTCACCGATTCTTTTGCTTCCGGGGCCATTTCATCCCAGCATTTTCCGTACTCACCCGCATCGAGCAGTTCGAGCCACTTCTGAGCGGATTGGATCGCCGCGTGTTTGATTTGCTCGCCGTCTTCTTCATCTGGCCTGATGTTCGTGTCGTTGGTGTCTAAGGAATCTCCGATCGGATGCAGTTCGGACATTTTCCACACGCGGATCAGTTTGTCATCTCCGCCCGAGGCTGCCGTCAGACCGTCGGGAGAGATTGCGACGACATTCACCACAGCAGGAGAGCCGAAGCCCGCCAGTTCTTCACCCGTTGAGACATCCCACAATCGTATCGATCCATCCATTGAACCGGACAACACCCTGCGCCCATCCGGAGTGAAGACCGCCGATTCGACGAGATTCGTGTGACCGGTCAGAGTCCGCAGCAGTTCGCCGGTCTCGACATCCCACACCCGGATGCTGTTGTCCTTGCTCCCAGAAACGGCCCGCTGCCCGTCCTTCGAAAACGCCACCGTCCGCACCCAGTCGCTGTGTCCGCGATATTCCCGGATCACCTTCCCGGTCTCGATATCCCACAACCTCATCACGGCATCATGTCCGCCGGACAAGGCCCGGTCGCCTTCGGGAGAGAGCACGACTTCGAACGGCTGAAACGTGACCTTCTCGAACTCTTTCAACAGTTTGCCCGTTTCGACGTCCCATACACGAATCGCTCCCTCGGATTGCCCCACATGCGAGCAGGAGATAATCCGATTCCCTGCCGCATTCAACCGGGAACTGTGCAACAGCCCATTTCCATCCTCGATCACCCGGATTGTCTCACCCGTCGCGACATCCCACAATCGAATCGTGTTGTCCCAACCGGAACTCAGCACCCGTGTTCCGTCGGCGGAAAACGACACGCTGCGGATCGAACGGTTGTGTCCGGAAAATTCCCGCAACTGCCTGCCGGTCGCCACGTCGTGCATCAGCAGCATCCCGTTGTCGCTGCTCGACAGCAGTCGCGTCCCGTCGGGTGAAAACGCGAGACTTCTTACGTTCGCTTCGTGCCCGGCGATCTGACGCGGCAAATCACTCTTCGGCAAGGCCGGTTGACGCATCACGATCAGGTCGAATTCAGTCCCCTCCGGTGCCGCGAAGGTTGCCGGAAACGCGCCGGCAGGATCCAGATTCATACACAGCGTGAGCCGGTCGCCTTCCAGCTTGTAGATACCTCGCATCCCCTTGTTCTCTCCGGCGACGAACACTCCAATCTGTTTCGGAGAGGTTGTTTCCGTCAGTTGAAAGTGGCCATCTCCCTCGATTTCGCGCGGCATGACGACCTGAAG
>DATKCB010000624.1:0-2009 GCA_035513495.1 Planctomycetaceae bacterium
ACCGATCGGTTTTTTCGGTGAGCGGTTTCGATTGTGTTTCGGCCAGTTGTTCTCCCAGGGGCCCGAGTTCTTCGCGAGCGAGTTGTTCGAGGATGCCAGTCATTTTGTGGAACAGCGGATGCGTCGAGAACTCGCGGCTCAACGTTTCCATCCGTCCGGCCAGATTCTGCTGCTGCTCGGCGAGCGGTCCGATTTCTTCGTTGCGTTCGAAGGGCCGATTATTTTCCTCGCTGCGCCGCGCCTCGGCTTCGAGATCGTTCACGATCTTCGCGTTGGCTTCCAGTTGCTGTCGCAGGTTTTCGAGTTGCGCTTTCCACTCGGCTTGCCGCTGTTCGACGTCCGCCTGAGCCAGCAAAGCGGCGCTGTTGTCGATGGAGAAAGTGCGGGGAGAGGTCCAGACGACGTTCGGTCCGGGAACCGGGCGTTCGTCGACCGCTTTGATCCGCCAGGAGACGACGTCTCCTTCTGTAAGATTGTATTGACTCAGATCGGTTTCGAAGAGATAGGTCAGTCCCGCGACGCCGAGTACGGCCGGATCGGCGGGAATCACTTCTTCCCGGTCGCCGGGCAGGCTCAGATGGAACTCGATCTCTCCCACGCCGATATCATCGACAGCCTCGACCGACACGCGAAGCGTGTCGGATGAGCGGGCTTTCAACGGCTCCAGTTCGCTGACTTTCAAACTGAGCACGGGCGGCTGATCACGCGTGATCGCGATCGAACGGGTCGGATCCTGCAGGTTGTGCAGTCCGATTTCGTCGGTCAGTTTCAGGGAGTACGGCCCCTCCATCTCGGCCAGGAACGAGAACTTCGCTGATGTTCGATCAGGGGACAGCTCGATCTCGGGAGTCGGCAGATGCGCTTTGGGACCGCTCGGATTCGCGTCGATCGATCGGGCTGTCACGTCCCACTCGAAATCGAGCGATTGGATCGGCTTGTTGAATTCCAGCGAGAGCGAGATGCGACTGCGTTCGAACGTCGTCAATCTTCCGGACGCGGTGGTGTAAGTCTTCGCGGGCAACCCGGTGTACGCGGGGGGTTCGTCCTGGATCTCCAGTTTCGCAATTTCGGGGGAATCGACGACGCGAATCTGGTGCTTTTCCCCCGTTGATGAATCGGCCGTCAAAAAATACTCGAAGTCCTTGTGAACGTGAGGAAAACTGCCGACGAAGTTTCCGGACTCCTCATCGCGTTCCATCCGGCGCCGGTCGGTGTTGCCCTCGGCGTCGACGCGATTGAGCCAGACCGAATCGGGCAGCGTCGCACCGATGTAGCGCCATTTGGGTTCGGCTTCGATTTCAACGTCGGTTCCCCGAGCAACAACACGGTCGGGATTTTCGATCAGAAAATACAGGTTCGAGGCATTCGCATAATTCCCCGCGGGTTGTAACAGCCGCGCCCACAACAGCGAGTAGTTGTGCGGAGAGAGCGCAAACGGAATCACCAGCAGCAGCATGGCGAGGAAACCGTACAAGATCGCTCGTTTGGTGCGCTCTGTCGGCAACGCCTGTGTGACATCGAGCGCCGGCAGCGAACCGAGCGCTTCGCGGCGGACCATCTCGCGCATCACCGCCGATCCTTTGTGCGACTCGGGGATTGTGGGATCGCTCAGTTCGATCGTGGCCGTCAATCGTTCGTGAAGTTGCGGATAGTGCAGTTCGACGAGCGCGGCGAGTTCCGTCGGAGACAAGGATCGTTTCAACGGTCGAAGTACAAACCACCAGAGCCCCGCGAGGGAGGCGGCTCCCAGCAGAATCAACCAGCCTTTGCGGACTTCCGTACTCCAGTCGAACAGAAAGTCAGACAGCAGCAGTGTCGAGAGGAGAGCGGCGATCGTGCACAACAAACGCCCGACTCCGCGAGCGACCGACAGCATCGCGATACGCCGCGTTAATCGGGAGAGAGGATTCTGCAGTTCGTCCGGAAGCGAGGAAACGGTGATCGACGACATGGTCGGCCTCGTAATATGAGAATAACCCAGTTCACATTCTATCCGCTCGCTCTGACTG
>DATKCB010000625.1:0-10120 GCA_035513495.1 Planctomycetaceae bacterium
TTCGAGGGAATGCTTGAATCTCCCGGTGGGATCGTCGATAAAAGTGAAATGTCAGTCCCTCGCGAGTGAGTGAATGATCTTCACGTTACACCTTCAACTCTTCCACTTTTCATACATTTCGTACATTTCAAACATTTCGCACTTTCTATCTTCTCGAACTCGCCCTCTCTCGGACCCCTCAATAATGCTGCACGGCCAGAAAGTGATTGTCGTCTTACCGGCGTACCGCGCCGGGAAAACGCTCGAAAAAACCGTGGCCGAGATCCCCCGCGAGACCGTCGATGAGATCCTGCTGGTCGACGATCACAGCGACGACGATACCGTGGAGGTCGCGAAGCAACTCGGATTGAAAGTGTTCGTGCATGAACAGAATCGGGGATACGGCGGGAATCAGAAAACCTGTTACACCGAAGCGTTGCGACTGGGAGCTGACATCGTCGTGATGCTGCATCCCGATTATCAGTACGATCCCCGGCTCGTGACGGCGATGGCGGCGATGATCGCGTCGGGAATCTACGATGTGGTACTCGGATCGAGAATTCTGGATGCCCGCGCCCTGCACGGTGGAATGCCGTACTACAAATACGTGTTCAATCGCCTGTTGACGGCGACGCAGAACATCTTACTGCGTTCCAAGCTTTCGGAGTTCCACACGGGTTATCGCGCCTTCAGCCGGTCGGTGCTGGAATCGCTCCCCTTGCTGGCGAATTCCGACGATTTCGTGTTCGACAACCAGATGCTGACGCAGTGCCGGGCGTTCAATTTCAATATGGGTGAAATCAGTTGCCCGACCAAGTACTTTCCCGAAGCGAGTTCGATCAGTTTCCGGCGTTCGGTTGTCTACGGACTGGGAGTGCTGAAAACCTCGCTGACGTACCGGTTCTGGAAGTGGAAGCTGATCAAACCGCGAATTTTCGAGGATCGGGCGGAGCTGAGATTGACGTCGGTTTTGCAGTCTTCACGCGAAACGACAGCGGGACAAGAAGCATCAACCGACTCAGTGTCTTGAATTGGCAAACTCGACGACGGTTGAATCAACGCGAGCCCCGGTTGAAATTTCTCGTCCGATACGCTGAGATGCTGCCTTCCGAAGCTGCGCCACCGCTCAACAGAATGGATTCCAATGAGTCTGGAATTGGTTGTCTCCCCTGCCGGTCGATTATCTGTCGTCGAACTCGGCGCGTCGCGAGACGAATTACAAGAGACGCTCTCCTCAATCGAGGGGTTCTCGGCGAGCGCGCTGAAAGAGATCTGCCACGAATTTGGAATCTCGCCCTCACGCGGGTTGTTCGCGTTAGCGGTCGCCAGTCCGAAGGGCTCTCTGTCGGGGCCATTCGCCTATTGGCGCAACTATGCGCGGCGGTATCTGGAATTGCTCTGTCAAATCCCCGAGACGCAGCGTGGAGAAATCGAACCGATCCCCGTTCCGGACCGTGCCGAATTGTCGCGGATGTTGTTGTCCGTTCCACCGATGCGTGGTGCGGAATACATCAGTCTCGAGCTGTTGGAATCAGTCTGGGAATTGCTCGACGAATGGGTTCGCGAAGAAGTCGCCTCCTTCCGCGAGGGAGTGTCGGGATTTCTGAGTCAGCGCGCGCCTCTGTGGCATCAGGTGGGGCGTGTCTGTTTTCATCTGGCCGAGAACAAGCGGGAACCGGATTTTCCCTTCGCTTTTCTGGCAACCTATTCGCATCGCATCACGGGAGAGAACAAACTCCAGTACCAGCCGTTGAGCCGGGCGCTCCAGGAATATGCCGGAGCGAAGAACAAGCCGGGGTTGATCAAACTCCTTTCTCCGATTGATCAGGCCGCGAAGCAGAGCGAACTGATTCGGCAACTGGTCGATTCGAGAGAGATATACCATCCGCTCGCCTGGACCCCGGCTGAGGCGTATCGGTTTCTGCAGGAAGTCCCGCTGTTTAAGGAAAGCGGCCTGCTGGTTCGCTTGCCCGACTGGTGGAAGAAACGCGCGCGTCCCCGCGCGGGCATCTCGATCGGCGAAAAAAGTCGCGGAAAATTCGATGCGGATACCATGCTTTCGTTCCGTGTACAACTCAAGGTGGGTGACGAGGAACTGACCGAAGCGGAGTGGCGCGAACTGCTCGCGGCCGAGGACGGCCTGATGCTCCTCAAAGGCCAGTGGGTGGAAGTCGATCGCGCGCGGTTGACCGAGGCGCTCGAACATTGGCGAACACTCGAAGCACAGCACGGCGACGGATTGTCGTTCATCGAAGGGATGCGATTGCTGGCGGGTGCGTCCGCCGATTTGCAGGAGGCCGGCGATGAAATCGAAGCGGAGCGGGAATGGTCGTTCGTCCAGGCGGGGGACTGGCTGAACGAAACGCTCACGCGCCTCCGCGATCCCGAAACTCTCAGACGGATGACCGTCCCCAGGGACTTGAAGGCAACGCTGCGACCTTATCAGGAGATCGGTTTCGGCTGGTTGTCGTTCCTCACCGAACTGGGGTTGGGAGCGTGTCTGGCGGACGACATGGGACTCGGGAAGACGATCCAGATTCTGGCGCTCTTGCTCGCGCAAAAAAAGAAGCGAACAGGGAAGCCTTCGTTGCTGGTGTTGCCCGCCTCGCTGCTGGCGAACTGGAAGTCAGAACTGGAGCGGTTCGCTCCCTCCCTGCGTGCGAAATTCGTCCATCCCTCCGAGGCGACTCGCGAGGAGCTTGAGGCGATGATCGCTTCCCCCGAAACCGCGTTCCGGAATGCCGATGTCGTCCTCACGACGTACGGTATGTTGCTCCGTCAATCGTGGTTGACGGAACTCGAATGGCGATTCGCGATCCTCGATGAATCGCAAGCGATCAAGAATCCCGGAACCCGCCAAACGAAAGCGGTCAAGAACTTGAAGGCCGACGCCAGGCTCGCGCTCACGGGGACACCCGTTGAAAATCGGCTGTCCGACTTGTGGAGCTTGTTTGACTTTCTCTCTCCCGGCTTGCTCGGATCTCGAAAACAGTTTCAGGAATTCGTCAAAACTCTGCAAACGCGAACGCAAGACTCTTACGCCCCGCTGCGATCCCTGGTTCAGCCATACATCTTGCGACGGTTGAAGACCGACAAATCGATCATTGCCGACCTTCCCGATAAAACGGAAGTCCGCGCCTACTGCGGACTCAGCAAGCGACAGGCGGTGCTGTATCGAAAAATGGTCGAAGAATTGAGTGACGCCCTCAAAGAAAAAGAAAACAGTGAGGGAATCAAACGCCGCGGGCTGGTCCTCTCGTATCTGATGCGGTTCAAACAATTGTGCAATCATCCCAGCCAGATGCTGGGAAATGACGATTACGATCCTTCCGACGGAGGGAAATTTGCCCGGCTCCGGCAGATTTGCGAGGAGATCGCCTCGCGGCAGGAGAAGGTACTCGTCTTCACACAGTTTCGGGAAATCACCGCGCCTCTGTTACGATTTCTCAAGGAGATCTTCGGTCGCGACGGACTCACTCTGCACGGAGGGACCGTCGTCAAAAATCGCAAGCAACTGGTCGATCAATTTCAGGCGGAAGACGGGCCTCCATTTTTCGTGTTGTCGCTCAAGGCGGGAGGGACCGGGCTGAACCTCACTGCCGCTTCGCATGTGATTCATTTCGATCGCTGGTGGAACCCGGCGGTCGAAAATCAGGCCACCGATCGGGCGTTTCGAATCGGACAAAAACGGAATGTTCTGGTTCACAAATTCGTCTGTCGCGGTACAATCGAGGAGAAAATCGACGAGCTGATCGAGGAGAAAACTTCGCTCGCTTCGGATGTACTCGAGGGAGGAACGGAAAAACTGCTCACGGAAATGTCGAACGATGAACTGATCCGAATGGTATCGCTCGACCTCGAGCGTGCCACGACAGGCGAGAATCTTTAGCAGACTGTTCACAAGCTGTCCCCGCAATTCGATCCCCCTATTTCAAATGGAGTTGAAACAATGTCGTGGTACTCAAACAGTTACTGGAAGCCCTACGTCTCGGTCGCTCAGCGCAAGGCGAAGGCCCTGCGAGCAATGCAAAAACTCGAAAAGAAGGGGGTCAAGATTCAGCCCGTCAAGATCGAGGGACGCACGATCGCGAAGACCTTCTGGGGAAAAGGCTGGTGCGATCACCTTGAATCGTTCAGCGACTTCTCGAACCGGTTGCCCCGCGGACGAACCTACGCCCGCAACGGCTCGGTCTGCCACCTCGAAATCTCCACCGGCAAGGTCGAGGCGTACGTCAGCGGATCGGAACTTTACAAGCTCAAACTCAAAATCCAACCGCTCCCAACCAAGAAGTGGGCCACGCTCAAACAGAAATGCACCGGACAAATCGGTTCCCTGCTGGAACTGCTGCAAGGAAAACTGTCCGAAAGCATCATGTCGGTCGTGACCGATCGCGCGCACGGACTGTTTCCCACACCCCAGGAAATCTCCCTCGCTTGCAATTGCCCCGATTACGCCCATCTGTGCAAACACCTCGCCGCCGTGATGTACGGAATCGGAGCGCGACTCGACAAACAACCCGAGCTGCTGTTTCTGTTGCGGGGAGTCGATCACGAAGAGTTGATTACGGTGGACGCCGAGCATGCCGTGAGCGCCGCCGTCAACGGTCGGAAGGGACAGAGACTCGCCCAGAACGATCTGTCCGGAATTTTCGGAATCGAAATCGAAGACGCGAATCCGATGCCTGATTCCCCCGCGCGGCGATCGTCCGTCCAAGGGAAAACCGTCCGGAAGAAAACTGTCAAAAGAAACACCACAACGCAGAAGACCGCCAAAAAGAAAACCACAAACAAGGCGGCTAAACAGAAAACTGCCAAGAAGAAGTCTACGATTCAAGCGAAAGCGAAACCGCAAGCTTCCGCCCGGAACATCAAGAAAACCGATTCGTTTGACGCGACCAACGAAAAACTGGCCAAGAAGAAAATCGCTCGGAAAAAGTGAGGCGATGGCGTGATCCCGTTCAGGATCGCCAAATCGGTCCGAAACACCAACAATTTCTTGACAACGTCTCTCGAATGCAGGATGCTGGAGCGTACAAAGTGGAGAAATTTGTCCGCTTCCCGCCCAATCCTCATTGCGATCGGAACGAATCCCACCCGACTTTCCGATCCCAATGTCCTACGAAGGTTGAGTCATGCCCGCCTTGTTTCGATCCGTGTTGTTTCCGATTCTGCTTCTTTCCCTGAATTTTTCCGTCGTGGCCCAGGAGACCGAGGCGACTCCTTCCGAGGAGCAACTCGCCGCTCTGAAGGCTGAGGCTGACAAATTCGGTTCGCTGCGCGATGAACAGGTGAAAACGATCGAGGCGCTCCAGCAGCAGTTGCTCACCGAACAGCGAATGCTCGTCGAAGTGAAGCGTCCGCTGAAGGAAGCCGAAGAGGCCGTCAAGAAAGAGGAAGAAACCTTGAAGCCTCTGAAGGAAGCGGTCGCGAAAGCCGAGCCGGAAAAGAAAGCCGCCGAAGATGCCATCGCCGCCGCTCAGAAAGCGGCCGACGACGCCAAAGGGACCGACCAGGAAAAAGAAACCGCCGATGCGCTCGCGAAGGCACAAGAGGACGCCAAACCGAAACTCAAGGCCTTCGAAGACGCCCAGGCCGCGTTGACCAGTGCCGAACAGAATATCGCCCAGGCGAAATCCACTGTCGAAACGCAACCTGCCGAAATCAAAAAGCAGGAAGAAAAAATCGCGAGCATCCAGACCGAGATCGACAAAGCGGCCCAGCAACGGGACGAACTCAATACCCAGGCCGTCAGCTTCCTGAAGAAGTATCAAGCCGGCATGATCGCTCACGGAAAGCTGATTTCGTTTGCCGAGAAGGTCGCTCCGATCTTCGCGGAACGGTGTCTGGCGTGTCACAACGCCCGGACGGCCAAAGGGCGATACAACATGGAAAGCTTCTCCGGGATCGTCAAAGGGGGGGAGTCGGGTGCCGCGCTTGAAATCGGGGATGCCGATGCGTCGACCCTGTTCGCAATGGTCGAAGACGGTTCGATGCCGCAAGACGCCGATCCGCTCACCGCGGAGCAGTTGGCGGATATCAAGAAATGGATCAATACCGGCGCCGTGCTCGATGCCGGACTCTCTCCGGCCGCTCAGTTGATCGAGATCATGCCGAAGTTTCCGCAGCCGCCGGCTCCCGAGCAGTATCGCGTGACATTTGCCGTGACGGCCCTCGCGTTCTCTCCCGACGGAAAAATTCTGGCCAGTTCGGGGTATCACGAAGTCCTGCTCTGGAATGTCGACAATGGAGAGCTCGTTAGGCGAATCGGCAATGTCGCTGAACGGACCTACGACATTGAGTTCAGTCCTGACGGACAACGGATCGCGGTCGCCGCCGGGACGCCGGGTCAAATCGGAGAAGCGAAGATTTTCAACGTTGCCGATGGAACGCTGCTGGCCGATCTGGTGCGGACCGCGGACTCGGTCTTCGCCATCGCGTTTTCCCCTGACGGAACCCGTCTCGCGATCGGGTGTGCCGATCGCTCGATTCGTGTCTACGACAGCGTGAGTTACGAACAACAGGTGCTGATCGAAGATCACGCCGACTGGGTGACCGACATCGCCTGGTCCAATGATGGAACCAAACTGGCGTCTGCCTCGCGCGACAAGACCTCCAAGGTGTTCGACGCCGTCAAAGGGGATTCGCTGGTCACCTTCAACAGTCACGGGAATACCGTTTCGGGAGTGACGTTCACGCCCGACAACAACCAGGTGGTGACCGCCGGAGCCGATAAGCAGATTCGGATCTGGAATGTTTCCGACGCGAAACAGGTCCGCAACATCGGCGGATTCGGGGACGAAGTCTTTCGTCTGGTGGCGACCGCCGAAGGGGACGTCTTCAGTGTCTCCGCCGACAAGAACGCCCGCCGACACAAAATCGCTGACGGAGCGGCAGTCAAAACCTATTCCGGGCACGCCGACTGGATTTACAGTCTCGCCCGTCATGCCGATTCCAAGCGAATCGCGACGGGAAGTTACGACGGAGAGATCCGCATCTGGAACGAAGACGATGCCGCGATCGCGCAGCAGTGGTCGGCTGCTCCCGGTCTGCAACAGGCGGCTGCGACAAAATGAATGCCGGGAGATTGAATTGTCCCAAAGATCCTCTGGCGTGAGTGCCGATCATCGATTACGATGACCCATCAACGCTTGTTGATTGTTTGCCTCTGGAGCCTTAACCGATGAATTCGTCTCACGATTCCCACGCTGTCCACCATCGGCAGCTCACGCAATCCACTTCTTTTCTGCCTCCCACGAACGATCTGCTGCAGGTTCGTTCGCGCCGCTGGTTTTTGAAGACGGGGATGGCGGGACTGGGGCTGACATCCCTGCTTTCGTCGAATTCATTCGCCGCTGAGACAAGCCCCACTGCCGACAAGAAATCGGTGATTCTGTTCTGGCTCTCCGGCGGTCCGAGTCAGATCGACATGTGGGATCCCAAACCGCAGGCTCCGCAGGAAATTCGCAGTCCTTTCGGACACATCGCCACCAGAATTCCCGGAGCATTGTTCACCGAACATCTCCCCTTACAGGCTTCGATTGCCGACAAACTGTCGATCATCCGCTCGGTGGACTGTTCCGCCAGCAACCACACTCCGATCACGATGCAGGCGGGAAATCCGCTGGCCCAACGCACGAACGATGGGAAAGATGGAGCCGGGTTTCCGTCGATGGGATCGGTCTGCGCGAAGTTTCGCGGAGCCAACGATCCCGACCTGCCCGCGTTTGTCGGACTGGCCGATTCGTGGACGGCGGACGTCTGGGAAGCGGGCGAGATGGGGCAGGCTTACGCTCCTGTGAAGGGTCAAGAGCTGGCGGGCAAGTTCAATCTTCCGGAAGGAATCTCGACCGATCGGCTCTCCGACCGAAACTCCTTGCGGCAGCACTTCGATACATTGCGAGCTTCGCTCGATCGTTCGGGACAGATGGAGCGGATGGACCGTTACACCCAGCGGGCTTACGAAATGTCCCTCTCGGGAAAAGTCGAGCAGGCGTTCGATCTGTCTCAAGAATCAACTCAAATGCAGAACCTCTACGGACACGAAAGTGTCGGTAAAAAGGCGCTGCTCGCGCGGCGACTGGTCGAATCGGGTGTTTCGTTCGTGCTCGTCAGCGGAGCGTGGGGCTACTTCGATCACCACGGCGACAATGTTCGCTGGGGCGGGATTGAAAAGGGATTGAAACCTCTGATACCGCGCGTCGATCGAGTGCTGTACGCTCTCGTAACCGATCTCGAACAGCGCGGATTGCTCGACAGCACGCTCGTCCTGATGATGGGCGAATTTGGCCGGTCGCCTGTGATCAACAAGGAACTGGGCCGCGATCACTGGACGAACACGATGTCGATGGTCGTCGCCGGGGGAGGGCTTCCGCACGGACAAGTGATCGGCAGCACCGATCGTCGCGGAGGAGCGATTCTGTCGAGTCCGGTACGTCCGCAGGATCTCGCCGCCACGACCTTCCGCCACATGGGGATCGACCTCAACGCGGCCTGGACTAATCATCGCGGACGCCCGATCCCGATCGTGCAAGAAGGTGGCCGCCCGATTCCCGAGTTGATGTAGTTGATTGCATTGAGCAACTCTGAATCGAGATTCCGCTCGATCTCCCGTCTCCCGATCGGATTGACAGGCGCGTCTGTCGTTTCGAACTGAGAATCGGTATCATCAAACGACTGCTGGTGCTCGTTTTTCTCTTCGGAATCATCGGGTTGTGCGCATGTCTTCTCCCCGCAATCGAATCTCGATCGCGCTTCTGGCGGGCCTCGGTGCGATCGTCGCGATTGTTTTGTGGAACCGCCCGGACATCAAACAGGAAGCTCAACACGAACAGACAGCGACACTTGAACAACCGGCCTTGCCCGAACTCCCTCCACCCGAAGATCTGAGCAGCCCCTATCTCAATACGGTGGCGTCGGTCAAGTACGTCGGTAACGATGCCTGCACGGACTGTCACACCGATCAGCACAATTCGTACCATCTCACGGGACACAGCCAGGCGCTTCGGAAAGTCGATCTCACGCTCGAGCCTCCCGATACGGAATATTTCCACGAACCTTCGGGGCGCTGGTACAAAGTTTATCGCGCGGGAGAGGAACTGCGGCATCGAGAATTTGTTCGCGATGCGGAGGGACGCGAACTGGTGTTGCACGACAAGCCGGTTCCCTGGGCGATCGGTTCGGGGCATTTCTCAGTCAGTTATCTCGCTGAGGAAGCAGGATTTCTGATCGAATCTCCGATCACGTGGTATGCCGCGCGAAAAGCCTGGCACATGTCTCCCGGGTTCGATGCCGAACATCACCAGGGTTTCGAACGGCTCGCTCCGCAAGGATGCCTCGTCTGTCACGCTGGCGAGGTCAAGGCTCGCGATCGGAATGAGTTCCAACCCCAGATTCTGCGGATGTCGATTGGCTGCGAATCCTGTCACGGTCCCGGATCCTTACACGTCGAAAAATATCAGCAACAAAAATCTCCGAACTTCTCCGATCAAGACCTGACGATCGTCAACCCGGCAAATCTGACCCGTGAACTGGCCGAATCGGTCTGCGCGAACTGCCACCTGCGCGGGGAAGCAACGGTTTTTCGGCGCGGTCGCGGTCTCAATGATTTCCGCCCAGGATTTTTGTTGACCGACCTGCGGATCGATTACGGCGTGCGTTCCTCCTCGGGAGAAATGAAAGTGGTCGGACATGTCGAACAGATGCGGGCGAGCCTCTGTTACACGCAGTCCGAGACTCTCACCTGCATCACTTGTCACGATCCACATCTGGCGCCTCCGCCTCCGCCTGAAGCGCGAATCGCTTACTTTCGAAATTCCTGTCTGAAGTGTCACTCCGAGGAAAGTTGCGGGATCGAACCGGCGATACGAATCCAAGCGGAGCCTGCCGACGATTGCATGGCCTGCCACATGCCGAAGACCGAGACCGACATCCCGCATTTCGCATTTACGCACCATCGCATCGGGATTCACTCGAACGATCAACCGCCCGCTCGGACTGCTTCGCAAGAGATGGATACGCTCGTCCCGGTGATCGAACCCGCCTCTCTCCCCGCGGAAGAACGGGAACGCGCCCTGGGGTTGGCTTATTTCGAATTCGCAGCGAAACAGCCTGAGAATTATCCTGCTTATCTGGAAACCGCTCG
>DATKCB010000626.1:0-2468 GCA_035513495.1 Planctomycetaceae bacterium
GCCGACGCTGTTTCGGGGCCTCGAACTTCCCGGTGAGCAGATGGTCGACCCGCGCGGACTTCGCAAGGCGTATCTCGAAGAGTTTTCTCGTTTTCTGGCCCGAACGAGAAAAATCTGCCGCGATCTCGGCTTCGAACATTATCTCATTTCGACGGATCAAGCGGTCGACCGCGTGCTGCGAAACATCCTTTCGGACCGGTCTCCCGAACCGTTACCTCTGTTGACATGAAAGATTTCTGCGTGGAAGTCATGATGTTCACTCTGCTGGCGATCGACTTCGGTAGTCCCTGGTTATTGACGGGGCTCGCCGGCGCGTCGATTCCGGTCGTGATTCATCTGCTCAGCAAGCGCCGCTTCCGGGAAACGAGATGGGCGGCGATGAAGTTTCTGGCGGAAGCAGCCCGCAAGCACTCGCGCCGGCTCCGCTGGGAACAGTTGCTGCTGTTGCTCATTCGCTGTCTCGCCGTGGGATGCCTCGCACTGGCATTTTCGCGGCCGTTTTTCGAATCGGCCCATTCTGATCCCGCGGGACGCGCGCCTCGGCATCTGATTCTGGTGATCGATGACAGCTTCAGCATGAGCTATGCGACGGGACCGAAAACCCGTCTCGACCGTGCGATCGAACTCGCCCGGCAGTTCGTCGAAGAATCCCGATCGGGAGATGCGTTCAGTTTATTGACGACGAGCGCCTCCGCCGAGTCGCAGTTCCTCGAACCCACGTTTCGTACCGATTCGATGCTGGCGCAACTCGACCGAGTCCGGGCCGCGGAACGTCCGGCGGATGTGATCGGGACGTTTTCACAGATCGAAAATCTGTTAGCGACGAAAGTACAACCCGAGCGCAAAGAACTTGCGGTCATCAGCGATTTTCAATTGCGCGACTGGCCGACAGACGTCTCGCCCGCACAAACCCGGCTGCGCAAAACGCTCGAGCGGATCGATACGCAACGAGTCGAATTTTCGCTGATGGACGTCGGCCGTCAGGAAGCGAGCAACGCCACGATCACAGCGGTCGAAATCTCTCCGCGTCCGCTCCTTGTGGGTCAAACCGCGACGATCGAGGTCGATGTCAGTATTTTCGGCGAGTGGCCCGAAGCCGGATTCGTGGTGGAACTCGAAGTGAACGGCAAAACTCTGGGAGCGCAGAATCTGATTGACGATTCGGCAGACCGCAGACGACTTGCGTTCGAGCACCAATGGAGCGATCCCGGTCAGCACAAGATCGTATGCCGGGTGCGGGAAGATCCTCTCTCGATCGACGATACCTATTATACCGTCGCGAATGTCCGCAACTCGATTAGAGTTCTGCTCGTCGAGGGCCGTACGAGTGCCCCCGAGCGGGATCGTTCTTCGTACTATCTGCAGAACGCGCTCTCGACCGTGGTTCATTCTTCGCTCGCACAATCGATGTTTCAGGTCTCCGTTGTCGACGAACTCGGATTCTCCGATCTGCCGCTCGACGAATTTCACACGATTGCGCTGTGTAATCTCCCAGTGCTTCCTGAGTCGTCGGTCGTTCGCATGAAGGAGTTTCTGACGCGGGGCGGGGGATTGCTGATCTGCTGGGGCGATCTCACACAACCTGCCGGTTGGAACTCGGCGCTCGAACGGCTCAACGGCGGCGAGACTCCCTTCAAACTCCTCGATTCGAGCGCGCGGGCGGATCGCGAGACCGAAGCGTGGGGATTTCTGACGGACGATCTGACTCATCCCGCCGTCGAAGTCTTCCAGGGAAATCCGGGAACGGGGCTCGATTCTGCCATCATCTGGGAGCGGCAAGACCTGCTCGTCAGCGACCAGAATGGGATTGTTCCCGTACTTCGTTTCGACGACGGATCGCCTGCAATTTTCGAATGGCGGCTCGACGCGGGCCGCGTTCTGTTTTCCCGAATGTCATTCGATGCCCGATCGGGAAGTTGGGCACCGTTGAGCGGAAGTTTTCCGCCCGTTGCGATTCGTATGTTTCAGCATCTCTCAGGCTCGGACCGCGATGAACGAAACACCAAGGTGGGTGAGGTTCTGAGCGGATCGTGGGGGAGTCGGCAATGGGTCGGGGGATTGAAAATGTCGACCCCGGCAGGAACAACGCTCGAACTCCCCACCGCGCCTCAAGCAGGCTCCGAATCCGCCACGGCCTGGCGGTTTTCCGAGACTGCGGTCAGCGGATTCTACGAGTTGTCGTTCGGTGCTTCGGGTTCGGGGCGCGAACTGTACGCAGTCAATGTGGATCGGTCGGAAAGCGAACTGACTCCGATCGATTCGAAATCGTTGCAACAACTCTATTTTCCGAACGGAGCCGGAGTGCGAAGATCGGCGCAGACCGGTCCGCGGGGAGACGAAACGCTCTTGCCGATCGAGAATAATTCGCTGATCGCGGGTCTGTTACTGGCGGCCACGGCGTTGATCGTCGTCGAGGTGGTGATGGCCTGGAAATTTCTGGCGGGGCTGATTTGTCTGGGATCGTTCGC
>DATKCB010000627.1:0-2023 GCA_035513495.1 Planctomycetaceae bacterium
GCGCAGTCGGGGACCCGCAACGAATTGCTGCTGTGTGCAAAACTGCTGGAGCTTGCGCCCGACAAAGCCTCCTCCGAGAAACTGCTGGCCGGGTTCGAAGCCGCGTACAAGGGACGCGCGCTGGCCGGGTTGCCCGTCGAATTGACGACGGCACTCACGAAAGCAGGGGGCGGTTCACTCGCGCTGCGGATCCGTCAGAAGGAAGAGAAAGCGATCGCGGAAGGACTCCAGATGATCGCCGATCCGAAAGCCGATACGTTCAAATGGACCGAACTGGTTCAAACGTTCGGAGAAGTGTCGGTTCCCGACTCGGTCCCCGTGCTGCTGCAGTTGCTCGCGTCCGATGCGGAAGCGAAGAACGACTCGCTGCTGGCGGCGGTGCTGACTGCTCTGCAGACCCATCCCGAACCGGAGATCGGCGCGGTGGTGGTGAAGCGATACCCGACCCTCTCCAAAGAGACGCAACCGGTCGCGCAGACGCTGCTCTCAAGCCGGAAAGTCTGGAGCCGACAATTGCTGGAAGCGATCGATGCGGGATCGATCGACAAAGAAACTCTGCCGCTCGATCTCGTCCGCAAGATGACGATACATTCCGACGATCGAATCGCCGCGCTCATCGAGCAGCACTGGGACAATCTCGGAGGAGCGAGCTCGGCAGAAATGCAGGCTCTGATTCAGAAACTCTCGAAAGAGATCAATTCCGATTCCAGCGATCCGTACCGGGGCCGCGTGATTTACAGGGAATCTTGTGGAAAGTGCCACCTGCTGTACGGTGAAGGAGGCCGGATCGGTCCCGACCTGACGAGCTTCAAACGGGACGATACGCTCAATATGCTGATCAACGTGGTCAATCCGAGCGCCGAGATCCGGGAAGGCTTCGAAACGATGTCGGTCATCACCGATGACGGCCGCGTTCTCACCGGCTTTCTCGCCGATCAGGACAACCGGGTGATCGTGCTGCGGGGAGTGGACGGACAAAACATCACGATCGAACGAGATGCGATTGAAGACATGGTCCGTCAGAAAAAATCGCTGATGCCCGAGGGACTGCTCGACAAACTCGACGTCCAGCAGGTGCGCGATCTGTTCGCGTATCTGCGCGGGTCGCAACCGCTGAATCGATAGGCAAAACAGGCGAAAGGGTGGCTGGGGCGCGTTGAGGACTTTCATGCAAGAGAAATCCGTTTCGAGTCAGCCTCTTCCAAATAACCAGAACTCGACACAGCCCCAGTCGAACGGCTCCTGGCTTACGACTGGGGCCATGTGCGCCGGGATTTTGGAGACCGGGTTCGCGCCCCAGCCACACTTTCTCGGTCCTGAAAATTTTCTACAACCCCCGAGGATCCTCATCCGCGAACGGATGAAACCCGCGCAGTGCTTTTTCTTTCGGCAGCGCATCGAGCAGCTTTTCCGCAATCCGCAGATCTTCCTGCGTCGTGATCTTCAGGTTCATCGCTGAGTTGTCGACGATCGAGACGGGATGGCCGATCCTTTCGACGAGCTGGGCTTCGTCGGTCGCCTGGAAGCCGTCCCGCTTGGCGAACGCTTCGCACAGCAGATCGCGGCGGAAAACCTGGGGCGTTTGAGCTTCCCAAAGATGTTCCCGCGGGACGGTCTCGGTGATCTGACCGCTGGAGTCCGCTCGTTTGAGCGTGGACGAGACCTTGTGTCCCAGGATCGCCGCACCGGTTTTCGCCGCTTTTGCGAAGACGTCGTCGATCCATTTCTTCGCGAGCACCGGCCGGGCGGCGTCGTGGACGGAGACGAACTCGGCATCTTCACGGACAATCTTCAAGGCGTTCTCGACCGAATCGGCTCGTTCCGCACCTCCTTCGACGATTTCGACCCCCATGAACGCCAGATTCGGGCGAAATTTTTCCATGAAGAATTCCATGTCGTCGCCGGAAACCACCACGATCGTCTGGATGACGTCGTCCCGCTCGGTGAACTGTTCGGCCGCCCGAATCCAGACGGCGCGGCCTTTAAGATCGGTGAAGACCTTTTTCTTCCGGGAGTCTCCAAA
>DATKCB010000628.1:0-4253 GCA_035513495.1 Planctomycetaceae bacterium
CATTCCTCGACCCACATCAGACAAGAATTCACGACGGTTGCGGTAGCTCATCACTCATCTCCTTAAAGAAAGAGTCGGCACCTTTGAGATATGCTGAATCGCGTTCAACAATTGAAGATCGCACTTTCTATGATCCCGATCCTGCACTTAAAATGCAACGGGAATCTGGTGTTACCGTCGCAGATCTTCATGATCAAGGCCGGTTGCGATCGTGATCGTCCGTCAGCGGGTGTACTGTTCGATCAGCCAGTCGAGCCGTTTGAGCAGTTGCTCTTCCCGATCCCAGTCGACGTTGGACAGTTCGAATGCTCCTGGTCTGACGACAGCGAGTCCGTCTTCAAAATCGACATGCCTTGGGTTTCCACTTCGTTCGGTGGGAGTGTAGAGAGCATTTCCCGCAGGAATCAAAAACTGCGGATTTGCGATCTCGACAACGGGCAGCATGCCGACAGTCTTCCATTCCGCAGACTCATCTTCTCGAGCCTGAACTTCACCTTGTCTGGATATTCGAATCTCCTTGCCGGAAGCATCAATTGCAATTCCCGGGGTGACAGCGATTTCGGTCCCTTCGATCGCCAGTTGCAGCTCGCTGACCGAGCCGATTCTCAGATGTCCGTACCGGGTCACGTATTTCTGACCGTTGTGAACAACCTGCAGAAAGTGTGACTGCGTCATGGCGATATCCAGCGACTCGCCTGTTTCGACGATTTTTCCGGGTTCGGGGGCGAGCGTTCGGTTCGCAATTTTCAAGGTCCGCCTTCCCTGTTCGTCGAGTCCATCGACAAATTGAACCTCGGTTCGCAGATAACTGACGGTTTCCGAGTGAGCCAGATTTTGCAGCACGATCTCTCGAGCCGCGTGCAGGGTTCGAACGGACTCTTCCTGCGGGAGAATTGTGGCAGGAGTTTGTTTGAGAAGCTTCGGTTCGAAGGCTTCGGTGAGTGGACCGATCTGCTTGCGGAGTCGGAGCATTTCCCGAATCATTTCCGACGGGAGGCCGCGCGTCTCTTCGAGCCAGAACTCGATTTGCTCTTCAGTCGCTTCGGGATAAACTTTACGAATCGCGTCGATGTTAGCTCTGCGTTGATCGGGTGATAACAGCGGAATCGCCGGGACCGAGTCGAGCGGAGGCAACTCATTAGGACGGGACCGCTCTGTCTGAGCTTCGGCAGAATTCGGTCGTTGTTCGTCGTTGAGCAAATCGAACGATCCCGGTTCGTCCGAAAGTTCTTCCAGGAATGCGACCTCGGAACCCTGCGAGTCGAAAACTTCATCGGGGAATGTGGAGCCGGGAGAAATCGACTCCAAGTGTGCCGCACCAGCTTTTAATGGAAATTTGCCCGCAGACTCGATTTGCGAGGCATCACGCAAGTCGATTGCAACGATGCAGACGGTCGTTGCCAGCATGCCGATCGCGGCCCACTTCCAGAATCGACGAATCACCATCTGCAGCCTCCTTGCCGTCAAGTCAATTCAGAGTTTCTCGTCGCAAACCGTATCCGAGCCGTCCCGATACCGCAAGGTCATTCTCTCAAACGGTTTAATCAGATCCCCCGTGAGAGAACAAGCGGGGTCTCGCCTTGTTTGGGGAGATCGAATCACCTCACGGTCAGTCAAGGGGAGGGTTTGTCGCATTCCCTGCAAAAACCAATCGAATACGACTGATCGATTGACTCGAATCCCGTCGCTCAGCTTTCTATACTGGGTTTCTCAACCTGATCTGAAACAGAATTCAACTGGCAGTCTCCACTCACTGAAGTTAATGAAGTCAATCGAGGCCGGAAAGCGACTCATGGAAATTGTTCACTACCCGCACCCATCATTGAGATGGAAATCCCAGCCCGTGCGGGAAATCAATGTCAAATTGAAATCGATCGTCCACGAAATGTTCGATCTGATGTACGAGCATAAAGGGATCGGACTGGCGGCCAACCAGGTCGCGCTGCCGCTGCGAGTGTTTGTCATGAATCCGTCAGGAGAGCGCCAGGAGAGCGATCAGGAACTGGTGTTTATCAACCCCGAAATATTACGAAAAAAGGGGACGATCGAAGGGGAAGAAGGCTGTCTGAGCCTGCCGGACGTGTACGGTCAGGTTCGCCGCGCGGAAGACATTCTCGTGAGCGCCTTTGATTTGACGGGTAAGGAATTCCGGCTCGAACTGGACGATCTGCTTTCGCGGATCGTGCAACACGAAAGCGATCATCTGGATGGAGTCATGTTTTTCGACAGGATGGACGAGGAAGAACGAAGCAAGATCGAGGCGAAGATCGCCGACTTCGATTTCGAATTCCGCAAGGGACAGAATGAGGGTGAGATTCCGTCGGATGTGGAACTCAAGCGTCAACTGGCGGAGCTACAGCCGTAGTTCGATGATCGTTGAGAAATCACGGTTTCGCGCAAGTTGTCCAGCGAGATACCCGCGATCAATATAATGAGTCAAACGTGTCAGTCGGTTCTCTCAAACGGGATATCTGCTGGTGACATTACGTCTTGTGATGATGGGAACCGGTGAGTTCGCGCTGCCGGCGTTTCTCGCCTTGTGTGATTCTCCGCACGAAGTCGTCGGCCTGTTCACGCAACCCGATCGTTCCGGGCGGGGACATCATTCGCATCCACATCCGATGAAAGATGCCGCCCTTGTGAGAAATGTCCCGGTGTTTCAGCCGGAGAATGTCAATACGCAGGAATTTCTGGATTCTTTGAGATGGCTGAACGCCGATCTGTGCGTCGTGGCTGCGTACGGACAGATTCTGAAGCGGGAACTGCTCGACATTCCCAAACTCGGAGCGGTCAACATTCATGCGTCGCTGCTGCCGAAGTATCGCGGAGCGGCTCCGATTCATCATGCGATCAAGGCAGGTGAGACGGAAACCGGGATTACAATTTTTCAGATCGAACCACGGCTCGACGCCGGACCGATTCTGTTGATGGAACGGTCTCCGATCGGCCCCGAAGAAACGTCGGGCGAAGTCCACGACCGTCTGGCCAAACGCGCAGCGCCTCTGATTCTGCAGGTCGTCGAACAACTCGAACGGGGAACGGCGACTCCCGTCAGTCAACCGAAGGTCGCGCCATCTCTCGCGCCGAAAATGCACAAGTCCTCCGGAACGATCGACTGGACGCTGTCCGCGAAACAAATTCACGATCACATCCGGGCGATGTCACCGTGGCCCCGCGCGTTCACGTGGATTCGTCACGGAGATGAAGAACCCAAACGACTGCTCGTGTACAAATCAGGCGTGCTCGAACAAGCGTCAAAACATGCGCCTGGGTGCGTCGTGAGAGCTGACGACGACCATCTTTCGGTCCAGACGGGTGAGGGTCTGCTGGAGTTGCTCGAAGTCCAACCGGAAGGGAAACGAGTGATGAACATTGCCGATTTTCTGCACGGACATCACCTGACCCCGGGGGATGCGTTCGCGACACCGTCGTAGCACCGCAGAGTGTTTCCTTGTCATCGAACGGAATCGGGGAGACGATGTTCGCAAACCGAGAAATTGCCCTCTGATTCCGGAGGACTCCCCGATGAATGCTTCCGCTGATTCACTTTTTTCTCGTCGCGACTGGATCCGGCAAACGACTGCTGCGAGTCTGGCTGGATCGGTACTGTGGAATGTCCGATCCGAGTGAAGTCCGAGATTCGCGACAATGTGTACGCAAAGACAGATTGAATATGCGGACGAAAATCCGACACTGAAGGTTCGAGCCCTGTTTTGCGACTGGCGAATTTTCCATGCTGGATTCCAACCTCACCGAGTCCCGGTCAGTTCCAGTTTCCATTCGATTGGTTCCATCCGACCATCGATGTCTCTGCTGTCTGGTGATTGGGATATTCGGATTCTCATTGTTCGAGATCGCTTCGCTTGAAAGAAACTCGAAGGAAGTGGGAGAGCCAGTCCGGTTTCAACTCGATCTGAACTCCGCCTGTGTGGAAGAACTGGTTCTGCTACCTGGAATCGGTGAAGTCCGAGCCGCTTCGATCGTCCGATATCGCGCTGAGGTCGGGCCGTTTCAGACTGTGGACGAATTGAGAAGAATCAAAGGGATCGGTCCCAAGACGCTTTCGGGACTCACAGAGATGGTTTATGTTCACCCGCTCGCGAGCGAGACACCCCGGCAGACGGCAGAGTCCATTCGCTACACGAACAAACATGAACTGAAAATCGCTGCGATCTCCGCCGGGCTGGAATAATCCGATTTCGTCGTCAAAAAAGCTGCTTTCCCGGCGCGTACCGAGATTCGCTGCTTGACTC
>DATKCB010000629.1:0-6763 GCA_035513495.1 Planctomycetaceae bacterium
TCGTCGGTGACGTCCATGCCGTCGTCCGTGATCCACTCGGACGGGAAGTGGCGTTCGCTGTTGGCGACTTCCGAGAGCGGGGCTTTTCCGTATACGACGGTGTAGTTCTCGCGATCGGCTCGCAGGATCGAGGCCATGTAACCGTGTTCTCCGTTGGCGGCGAGGAGAGCGGCTTTCTGGCCGACGTAGTAGCTTTCTGTGAGATCGACGTTCGACGCGTGGACGATGTCATTGCGCTGATGCGTCCCCGAGACGTTGCAGCGGGCGGCTCCTTTCACGGCCAGCTTGAATTTGTCTTTGTCGTTCAAGGCGTTGACGAGCATCTGGGCGACCGTGATTTTGCTGGATGAGAGCATCGCATGTCCGAACGAATCGCGGACGACGAATTCCTCGGGGATTTCCAGACCTTCGATTTCGAGGCCTTCGCTCACCACGACGATGGCGCGGCCGTGTGCTTTGAGGCATTCATTGATGTTGTGCCTGATCTGTTCGAGCGAGACTTTGCGTTCGGCAAGATAAATCTGCAGCGGCATTTCCCGCTTCGGATCGGCGAGCCGCGCGGCGGCGGGGATATAGCCGATCTTGCGGCCCATCGCCTGACAGACGAGGACCGGATCGGCGGGGCAACTGCCGTTGTTTTCCTCGTTGGACATCTGGATGTAGTTCGACCAGTAGCGGGCGGTCGATCCGTAGCCGGGGGTGTGGTCGATCAGCTTGAATTCACTATCGCCGACGTCGTTGTCGATTGTCTTGGGACCGCCGAGTCCGCAGACATCGAGTCCCCGTTCGCGGGCCACGTTGGCGACCTTGTGGGCGGTGTCCATCGAGTCGTTGCCGCCGACGTAGACGAAGTAGCCGATGTTGTGGGCTTTGAAGACTTCGATGATCCGGTCGAAGTCCTCGTTCTGCCAGTCCTTGAGTTTGTAGCGGCAGGTTCCGATCGAGCCGGCTGCGGGAGTGGTTCGCAGCAGTGCGATTTCTTCCGGATTCTGGGCCGTCAGATCGAGCAGTTCCTCCTTGAGAACCCCTTCGATTCCGTGAAATCCTCCGTAAACGGTTCCGATTTCGGACAGTTCGCGGGCTGTTTCGACGATTCCACGGACGGTGTTATTGATGACCGGCGAGGGTCCGCCCGACTGGGCGACGATCATGTTTTTCGGTTGAGCCACGCGAATGACCTCTCGGTGCGAAAAGTACGAAAAGGGGTGAAAAGTGGAAGAGTTTAAGGTTCAAGGTTAAAAGCTGAAGGAGATGCGCGAGAGATCACTCATTCCTCCGTGGCCTCTGTGGTGAAAATATTGGTTCGACCACCGAGTCGGGACGATGATAACTCAGAACGTCTGGTAATTCAAAACAACCGGGGGAGGATGGGAGTACAAAGTCGAGTGCCTTTTGAATGCCCACCCTGCTCCGCGATGTGGGCATGGCACCCAAACTGGGGAAATCCGAAATTTCAAACCCCAGTCTCGCAACCTTCAACTTTCTACTCTTCCACCTTCCACTCTTCCACCCAGCAAAAAAGCCGATTGCGGACGATGCAACCGGCTTTTCTGTCGAGGAGAATTTCCGAGGTTTGTTCAGACCTGGTATTCCTTGTCGCGAACGATCCCCGGCTGGGGAACGGGATACGATCCGTCTTCGCGGGGCATCAGGGGGGACTTGCCGTCGAGAGTCAACTGATCGACATTCGGGGCAAACTCGTGTTCGGATTTCATGTAGTCGTCCAGTTTGACCACCTGGCCGGTATGACAGGCGAATCGTCCCAGCGCCGTGACCGCGGACGCCATCGCGCCCCGTTCGACTTCATTGTACGGTTTGTCGTTCAAGACGGCGTCGATCAGATGATCCCATTCGAGCTGGTAAGGATTCGGTTCGTTGTCGGCAAACCGCCACTCCAGTGCATCCCGGTCGTTCAAGCGCTGTCCCTTGTAGATTCGGGGTTTCGCAGGAATGTGACCCGAAGTCGAAACCACCGCTGAGGCTTTTGTCCCGTGAGCGTAAGTCGCGAACTCGTTGTGGCACCCGCTCACGCAGCGGCCTTCCATGACCATCTTTGCTCCGTCAGCGAAGGTGAATTCGGTCGTGTAAGTATCGAAATTCTGGTCGATGAAGTCCTCGCGATAGTGACGTCCGCCGAATCCCTTGGCTTCGACCGGCCAGTCGTTTTTCATCCAGCAGCACTCGTCGATGTTGTGGATCAAAAAGTCGCTGTAGGCTCCTCCACTCAACCACAAAAATGAGTGGAAGCGGCTGATCTGATACAAGAGGTCGCTGTACTCGCCGGGATTGCGGGTCGAGAAGGCGGACGCGGTCGGTCCCGCAGCGCGATAGGCTCGCAGGAGTGTGATATCGCCGATTTCTCCGTTCTGAATGCGATCGAACAGTTCTCCCCGGGCGACGCAGTGGCGGCACATCAGTCCCACGCCGACCTTGAGGTTTTTCGTTTTGGCCAGTTCGCCGAGCGCCAGCATTTTGCGAGCGCTGGGAGCGTCGACGCAGATCGGCTTTTCCATGAAGACGTTGAGGCCCTTCTCGATCGCATAGGTAAAATGAACCCAGCGGAATGCGGGAGGGGTCGTGAGGATGACCACGTCCCCGGGTCGGAGAGTGTCCATCGCATGTTTGTAGGCATCGAACCCGATGAACTTTTTCTCATCGGGCACGTCGACCTGATTTTCGTGCATGTTCTTGAGCGCGTCGTAGCTGCCGTTGAGACGATTTTCGAAGACATCCGCCATGGCCGTCAGTTTGGTCGGGCCGCTGACGTTGCGGAGAGCATTATCGGCCGCGCCCGAACCGCGTCCGCCGCAGCCGACGAGGGCGATTTGAATTGCACTTTCCTGAGCGGCGTAAGCGCGGGGGAGAACGAGACTCGAAACGGCCGCCGCAGCCGCCGCGGTTCCGGATTTTTTCAGCAGATCCCGGCGGGTCAGACCATCGGAGAAAGAATCGATCACAGCCAACTCCTTATTCATAAAATTTAACGCGGAAATTATCAAATGGAAGAGTCACCACTCCTCACAGCTTAGCGAGCGAACGACCGGTGTGCAAAAGAAAACGGTTATCTGCCGGGGACGCAGCGGTTCGCGCATCGATCCTCGTTTCGTTCGGGGATTTTCCTCGCGATCCGCATCAAAATTCAGTCGTTTCAAGATCGTCGCTGAATTTGAGAGAATTCAGAGCGAATCCGAGTGTTCGTCCGAATTCTCACAAATCTGGCTACCTCAGCATGCCAATGAATAGAACGACTGAAATTATGCGGTCCCTACCAATCGATCGTGCAGAAACTGCGTGACGCGCTGCGGACTGATGATTCCCGTGACCTTCTCGTCGAGATCGAGAATCGGCACGTGTCGATGCCGATTGACGGCCATCACGCACAGAGCCGATGCGGACGCATCGGTCTCGTAGACGTAGACCGGGTTGGGAGTCATAAACTCGGAAACCGGTCTGTCTTGGACATCGTCGTATTCCAACGCGACCTTGTCGAGCGCGTCGCGGTCGGAAAAGACTCCGACCAGGCGTCCCTCCTCCTCGACGACCAGCAGACACGCCACATGAGCCGCAGCCAGCTCCCGGATGGCTTCGCCGACGGGCGTCTCCGGCAAGATGGTGGCGTAGGGCGTATGTTGAATCGAACCGACGGTCTCTTCGGCGAGCGCCTCCTGAATCGGGTCGGCAAATTCTTTCGGTTCGTAATTCTGCAAGGGATCTTGAAAATCTTCGGCTGACATGATTACGCTCCTTCCCGTTCCTGGAGATAAGGGGTGTTTCCGATTCGTTGCACCATCACCTGTTCGGGGAAATGATCGGCGATATATTCCATCAAACCTTTTTGTCCCGTCAGTCCCGCGAGATGTCCTGCTTCGTCCACGACGCAAATGAACCGGACGTTCTTCTCCTGCATCGCTTCCAGAACATTCACGATCGGATCGGTAAGCATGACCCACGGCCACTTGGTCGCCATTTGCGAGCCAACCGTCGTCTTCAAAGCGTCCCGGTCGTGGGCCAGGAGTTGAGTCAACATGCTTTCGGTGAACATCCCCTCGGGTTTGTTCTCGGCATCGACAACAATCGCACAACCCAGATGAGCTTCGCGCATTCGCTGAATCACGTCCGCGAGCGGAGTTTCCGGGGAAACCGTCACGGGTGTGCGCAGGGCGAGCTTATCGACGTGCTCCCGCTTCATGTTTTCCAGCAAGCCCATGGCTTCGTCCTCCTCATATATGGAGCATTATGGATCATTCAGAAAAATTCAGAAGAACCAGTGTATCAAACAAGATCGCAGACGTGAAAAGAAATTTCCCCTCTCGCACGAATTCCGATACATAAATTGGTTCCAGAAAATACTTTGCGACATGCAACCAGTTCGCCGAATGGCATAGACAACACGTCGGGGTGCTGGTTTATACTGCGAAGGGCCGATTGTGAAACTTCCTTGACGAGGAGACTGCATGCAATTGCGAGATCATGTGTTTCTGGGACTGACGCAGTCGATGTGTCCCGAGTGTCTCGCGGTCATTCCGGCGAAAATCATCGAACGGGGCGGACGCGTTTATTTTCGCAAGCGTTGCCCGACTCACGGGCAGCGGGACGATTTCGTCTGCTCCGACGTGAAATGGTACGACCGGATGGAGTTTTCCGTTCCCGGCAAAGTCCCGTTTAACGTCGGAGTCGAGCCGGACAAGGGATGTCCGTACGACTGCGGACTCTGCACCGATCACGAACAGCACACGTGCGTCGGACTGGTCGAAATCACCGACGCCTGTAATCTTTCGTGTCCGATGTGTTACGCGTCGAGTCTGCCGGGGCTGAAGCACAAATCGTTCGAGGAATGCAAGTCCGCCATCGATCGGCTGGTCGAAGTCGAACGGCGTCCCGAGGTCTTGCAGCTTTCGGGAGGCGAACCGACGATTCATCCCGAGTTCGAACGGATTTTCGAGTACGGCTGCGATCAGCCGATCGATATCGTGATGATCAATACGAACGGCATTCGGCTCGCGAAAGACAAAAAGTTCGTCGAATATCTCAAAGCGTTCCGTCATCGGATCGAAGTCTATCTGCAATTTGACGGACTCCGCGACGACATCAACGTCACTCTGCGGGGAGAATCGCTGCTCGAACAGAAACTGCGAGCGGTCGAAAATCTGGGCGAAGCCGGGATTCGCACGATTCTGGTGACGACTCTGCAGTCAGGCGTCAACGAGGATCAGATCGGCGAAATCGTTCGCTTCGGAGTCGAACGTCCCTGGATCACAGGGATCAGTTTTCAGCCGGCGACATATTCTGGCCGGTTCGTTCTTCCGGAACAGCTCGAATCGCGGATCACGTTTCCCGACGTTGTGCGGGCGATCTCCGATCAGACGGACGGGATGTTTTCCGAGACCGACTTCATGCCCCTCCCCTGTGCCCACCCGAACTGCCACACGCTGTCATACGCTTATCGCACACAGGGACAGGTAATTCCCCTCACCCGTTTCATCGACGTCCAGAAAAACCTGAACCTGCTCGCCAACGGAATCACCTTCACCCGTCCCCGCGCCCGGCAACTGATCGAACAGATTCTCGGAAACATGGGCTGTTGCTCGGGAGGTACCTGCGAACCCGGACAAGATCTGGTTTCGTTAGACCTGGGATCTTCCAGCCGCCGACAAAACGGTTCGGCAGCAGCTCCCTCGATCGAACAACTGTCTGAAGAATTTTTCACTCGCGCTCTGCAGGAACAACTCAGCCCCGAGGATGTTTTCCGGATCACGATTACGTCGTTCCTCGATCCGTACAATTTCGACGTCCGGCGGCTGATGAAATGCTGCATTCATCACGTGCTCCCGAGCGGTCACGTGGTTCCGTTCTGTGCGTACAATACTCTCTACCGCGAAGGACACGTGACGCTCCCCGAATTGATTCAGGCAACCGCTCAGATTTCATCGTAGGACGGGATCATTTTTCCCGTATACCTCACTGCGTACGACGGGAACATTTTTCCCGTCGAAAAGCGGAACGGACGGGAAAATGTTCCCATCCTTCTGTCCTCGTCCACAAAATCATCATCATGCCGACCTGGAACTGGACCTATCCCCTGATCGTCGCCGCCGCTCTCGCAGCGGGACTGCTCGTGAACCATTTCACGCAGCAGCCGTTGCCGCTGTCGCGGCGGCAGAAACTCGGTCTGTCGCTCGGTGCTTTTTGCGGAGCGATGCTCGCGGCGAAGCTTCCGTATGTGTTCCTCGACTGGGAGCGATTCCGTTCGGGAGCGGCGTGGTTCGACAACGGCAAGACGATCACCGTCGGGCTGATCGGCGGATACTTCGGCGTCGAGTATGCGAAACATCTGATGGGCATCCCTTACAAAACCGGCGACGGATTCGCGGTTCCGGTCGCGGTCTCGCTCGGCATCGGCCGTCTCGCCTGCCTTTCGGCCGGCTGCTGTTTCGGAACGCCGACCGATCTTCCGTGGGGGATGAGATTTCACGACGGGTTTCTGCGGCATCCGACACAGCTTTACGAAGTCCTGTTTCACCTCACGCTCGCGGTCGGCATGTGGCAGATGCGCGCCCAGCGGATGCTTCCCGGCAACCTGATCAAGTTTTACCTCGTCAGCTACTACGCCTACCGCTTTCTGACCGAGTTCATCCGCCCCGAACCGATTGTCCTGTTCGGCCTGACGTTTTACCAACTGGTGTCTCTGTTCGGAATCGTCCTGTTCGGAACGCTCTGGTATCGCGATCACAAACAGATCGCGGCGCTTTTAGCACACGAAAAA
>DATKCB010000630.1:0-4444 GCA_035513495.1 Planctomycetaceae bacterium
ACCGCTTCTCGCGTTTACGTGTGGAGTTGTCCTCGCGATTGGCCCTTGGTTGATCAAGAATACCGTTCAAACCGGCAATCCCGTGTATCCGCTGGCATGGACGATCTTCGGCGGAACCGACTGGAATGCCGAACGAAACGAGCAGTGGCGCGCTGCACATGCTCCGCCGGGTTACAGACTGTCCGAAATCCCCGGCGATCTGGCGGAAGTGGCGGGCGAATCGCTGTATCACTCTCCGCTACTGTTCGCGTTCGCTCCGCTTGCGTTCTTGTGTGCGGGTCGCCGACGCAGATCGGCGTGGGTCTGGGTTTATCTCGGCTGGTTGTTCGTCACCTGGTGGGCGCTGACACATCGGATCGATCGCTTCTGGTTGCCGATTGTTCCGCTCGCTGCGCTGTTGGCCGGTGCGGGACTGGACGGATTGCAGAGCAGGGGACTGAAACTCATCGGAGGAGTCGCGGTGGTGGCGACTCTCGTCTTCAATCTGGCTCTCGTCGGCTCTCCGCTGACCGGACTCAACACCTACCTCGCCGATCTCGAAACGCTCAAGGATTCGGAGACCATTCAACCTCCCGGAATTCTGTTTCTGAATCGGAATCTGAAACCGGGAGAAAAGGCGTTGCTCGTGGGAGAAGCGAACGTGTTCGATGCCCGGTTCCCTCTCGCGTACAACACTGTCTTCGACGACTCGCTGCTCGAACGCTGGTGCGGAAGGCGAATCCCCGACCGTTCACCGCCCGCATGGGAACTCCTGCCGCTGGAGGAAATCCGGGCCAACCTCAAACGAGAGGGAATTACGCACGTACTGGTGAACTGGAGCGAAATTCTGAGGTATCGGCTGACCTACCGTTACACCGACTTCGTGCTGCCCGAGCGGTTGGACACATTGGTCCAACTCGGCATTCTGTCACCTCCCGAACCGCTCCAGTTCAAAGCTTGGGACGATTTCTCGGGTTCGGAGCAGAACGAAATCCGCGAGACTCTGGGCGGACGCCTGATCGGAGCAGGTGGGGAACGCGGGTTCGTTTTACAAGAAGTTTATCGAGTTGTGCAGTAACGGTAGATGAGGCTGCCGCTCACTCGTTGAGTTTGCGGGAATTCCGGGAAACACAGTCTCGTCCCGGTCTTGATGGTGGGCAAATGACCGGTTTTATCGATCCGCCGCCAGAGATCTGGGAAGTTCTGGCAGAGTTTAACGTCTCGCGGGATTGCGAGGTTCCTGCCGTCTGCTCCAGCCGAGTTGGTTTTTCCATAGATGCGTATGCGAACATGTCGATGAGTCCCATCAGAGAGATTTATCGCTACGATTGGAACGACCGTACTTTCGACTTCGGACCAATCCCGAGAGCTGAAGCGAAGAGGAAGACGCTCGTATTCGAGGACGACAGGGGCGAAGGTCATTTGACCTCTGTCCCATTTCAGTCGAGGAAGAGGCAGAAATGGACAGACGCGATTTTGTAAAAATGTTTCTCATGTCGACAGGTCTGGCGGCAACGTGGAAGTTGCCCAGCGCCAACGCGAAGACCGCCAAAGAAGTACTCGATTCGAAATTCGGACCCGCGATCCGCATTTGCGACAAATGTCTCGAAATCCTGGAAAAGGTCGAGGACTTCGAGTCGCTGCTCCATACCCGCGAGTTGCACGGGAACAAGCTGAAAGAAATGGTTGCGCGCGTGAAATTTCGGCGGAACCCCAGAAGCGTTTACATGATCTTCGGGAAACCGCACGAAGGGCGGGAAGTCATCTACGTCGAAGGTGCCAATAACAACGAACTGATCGTCCACGAAGTGGGCCTCAAATCGATCGTCGGCTCGATTCGGCTCGATCCCCACGGAAAAAGGGCGATGGAAGAAAGCCATTATCCCATCACGCAGTTCGGACTGGACCTGATGATCCAGGGTTACCGGGAGCAATGGGAACAGGAAGCTCTGATGCCCGGGGTCGAGATCAAGTTTTTCCCCAATGCGGCGATCGGCGACACCGAGTGCAAAGTGATCGAAACCAACCATTCGACGAGGTCGGACGATATCAAATTCGTTCAAACCCGGCTCTATCTCGATGCGAAGACCCATCTTCCGGTGCGCTCGCAGAGATACGTCTTCCCGAGAAAGAAAAAAGACGACACCCCCGTGTTGTACGAGGAATACACCTATCTGGAGATGAAAACGAACGTCGGACTCAAGGACATCGATTTCGATCCAAACAATCCGAACTATCACTTCCAATAAGCGGTCAGCCGACCGCCGGAAGTCACACCAGAAAACGAATCGAATTGTCCCGAGGGACGCTCGATTCTGAGGGAAAGTTCAGATGGCCAAGGACGGTCGTCAAACCTTTCTTTCCTTTTGAGAGACCCAGGTGCATCGCCTGGGTCTCTTCGCTTTTGGGGTATTGGTCATTTGGGGAAGATTTTTGATCTCTTTTTTCGTATTGTGAAATGCCGTACGGAATCGAAACAAGAATCTCGCAGAATCGGTGTGTATCACCCGGTAAAGTGGGTTTCCGAATTTTAATCTTCTCCTCGCAGGAACATCGACCATGACCGACCCAAATCTCAAACGACGCGATTTCAGCAAACTGACGCTGGCAGCCTTGGGAGGACTCGTCAGCGGAACCGCCATCGGCTGTTCGGACAAGACCGACACCGACAAACCTTCCGCCGGCGGAACAGGACACGAGGCCGGCGCACCGGATCACGACGCTGACGGGGGATCCGAAACAGAACTGGCCGCACACGCCTGTCGCGGACTGAACGACTGCAAATCTGCCGACAATGATTGCCGCGGACAAGGCTCTTGCGCGACGAAAGCCTGGCACCACGGCTGCGCGGGTAAAAATGAATGCAAGGGGCAAGGCGGCTGCGGGGAAACCGCTCTGAAGAATGAGTGCAAGGGGCAGGGAGACTGTGCCGTACCGCTGATGGACAACGTCTGGGAACCGGCCCGCGAAGAAATGGAAGCGAAGTGGAAAGCCGCCGATCAGGCCTTCGGTGCCGCCCCCGCGAAATCCGAAAGCTGAAATTCGTGCGGGTTTCGCTCGATCGAATTTGCATTTGCAGCGTCTCGGAGGTCGCGACAACTTCCGAGGCGCGGACTGGTGAGAGATCATGCGCGTGACAGAGCCGCGACTGGGATATGCGAATCTCGGATTCGGAATCGGCCTCCGACACGTTCACTTTTCGCACATTCTGCAGACGTGGCCCGAGGTCGACTGGTTCGAGGTCATCTCAGAAAACTTCATGGACTCACAGGGGCGGCCCCGGTACGTGCTCGATCAGATCGCCGAACGCTATCCCGTCGTGATGCACGGAGTCTCCCTCTCGATCGGCAGTACCGATCCGCTCGACCGCGAGTATCTGCGCAAACTGAAGAAACTCGCTGACGAGATCGGGGCCATGTGGGTTTCCGATCACGTCTGCTGGACCGGAGTCGTCGGGCGCAATACGCACGATCTGCTCCCCTTGCCGTTCAACGAAGAGTCGCTGCAACACGTCGTCGATCGCATTCTGACGGTGCAGGAGATTCTCGAACGGCCGCTCGTGCTCGAAAATCCCAGCAGCTACGTCACGTTCGCTGCCGACACGATGAGCGAATGGGAATTCCTCTCCCGCATGAGCGAACAGGCCGACTGCGGACTGCTGCTCGACGTCAACAACATCTACGTTTCCGCCTACAACCACGATTTCGATCCGTTCGAATATCTCGCAGCGATCCCGCACGACCGCGTGGTGCAGGTTCATCTCGCCGGACATACCAATTACGGTACGCACTGCATCGATACGCACAACGGCCGCGTGATCGATCGGGTCTGGGAACTGTATCGCAAGGCTCACGAACTGACCGGAGGATTCTCGACGCTGCTGGAATGGGACGCCGACATCCCTGCCTTCGAGGAAGTACATGCAGAGGTGCTCAAAGCGAAGCGTTTTCTGACGGAGTTGCCGAGCTTTGAAGTCCACGAATACGACGAACTCGTCCGGGAGATCGAGCCGAACGCGGTGCCTCATCCGGTCAATTTCATCGCAGCGGAATCAGAATGATGACCGGTCACTCACCGCTCTCGGATCTCCAGCGCTGGATGCAATCGGTCATTACGGCACCGGGAGGAGTTGCGGCGGGAATTCAATCGCCTTCCGCGCGGGAGATCATCGATATTTCTCCGCAGGATGTGGAGCGAGTGATCCGTCCTTCGAGTCAGCTCGATTCTCTCAGCCGACTGCACGTCTATGGACACGCGTATTTTTCCCGTCTGATCGAATGTCTCGAAGGGGAATTCCCGGCGGTCAAGCACGTATTGGGTGAGAAAACGTTCCGCTCGTTCGCACTTTCTTATCTGCACGAAAGACCGTCCACGAGTTACACGCTCTCAGAACTGGGCCGGCAGTTTCCCGACTTTTTGAAAACCACACGTCCCGCCGATCTGGCTGCCGGAAGTTGGGCCGACT
>DATKCB010000631.1:0-4845 GCA_035513495.1 Planctomycetaceae bacterium
AATGGTTTCGATCGATGAATTTCGTCTCGCGCGAGAACGTGTTCGAGTACATTGTCACGCCCGGCAATATCGAGACTCGTTTATTTTGCGAGTTCGGCTTTCACCGCCCGGGCGATTTCGTCCGTATCGATCGCGGTTCCATCTTCGGGAACGGTGAATGTTTTCACCACCGTACCGTCGCGAGCGTAAAGCTTGTAATGTGGAAGTCCAGTCGTTCCCAGATCAAATCGCTCGAAGCTGGAGTCTTCCGCTCCGTAGATGCTTCGCAGATTGATGAGATCGGCTCGGTGCTGTTCGAGAAACTTGTGAATCTCGCCGACCACGATTTCCTCATCGAGCGCGACAGAGATCACCGCCAGCCCTTCCTCGGCGTGTAGATGCGCGAGTTCGACGGTATGCGGAAACGATTTTCGGCAGGGAATGCACCAGGTCGCCCAGAAATCGACGAGGACGACTTTTTCCTGCAGTTCGGCGAGTTTCGCCGCGTAGCCGGATTCATCCACTGTTTCGAGCGTGATTTCAACAGGAGAATCCTCCGGGGGAGAGTTTTTCTCCTCGGAAGGTTCCGGCGTTTCTTTGGCCCAGTCGGGATCCTCTGTTGGGACAGACGATCCCGGATCGGCTGGTGTCGCAAATTCCGGTTTCGCCGAGCCGACCGGTTCGGTTCTGTTGGATGTCTGTTGCGCCTGGTCGTTGCAACCGCTGAGCAGCAGCATGAAACAGGTCAGGCATGAGAGATATCGTTGCATTGCGTCTCCTTTCCGCAAGGGTTCTCAGAAGTTTCCAATCGGAGATCCGTCGGCTCTGTCCGCGAGTTTCTGGAAGAGGTCTGGATTTTTTTCGTCGTCACTGGAATCGATCTTCTCCGAGACCGGACGAACGGATCCGTCGCAAAGTGCGAAGTAAACAATCTCGGGATGATTACTCGAAAACGAAGTGATTGACCGATTGATCCGCGAGTGATGACTGCAATCGGAAATCGCATCGTTCTCGTTACGGTTTTTGGTCAAGCCCAGCCAGATTCCACTCCCGGAAGTGATACAGCGTTCTCCGAACAAAAACGTATTGCTCAATCCGTCTCGCACTTGAGCGAAATTGCAATTGCTGTTCCACCAGAACAGCCCGTTTTGAGTTTTCAGGGGATCGACGCTCCCCGGCAAGCGCTGGCTGCCGGCGTTCCCGGAATAACTCGATGTCGCGTATTTTCCACGTAACGGGTTGAGATCGACCATCGGGTCGGAGGGGCACCGATAGCCGGGGATGACCGTCTTCAGAATTTTCTCATCGGTTTTACCGTAGTCGTTCAAATTGAGATTGTTGAACAAAGGAGCCTGTTCCATGTAGGGCAAAATCGCTGCCTGCCAACCGTACCAGGGTCCCGAATCGGCCTCTCGATTCTTGGCCACCCAACCGGGAGGAAACGAATTGTAAACGTCGTGATAGTTATGGATCGCCAGTGCGAGTTGCTTGAGATTGTTTTTGCAGGTGTTTCGCCGAGCTTCTTCCTGCGACTGCACGACGGACGGCAGTACGATCGCCGAGAGTACGGCGACCAGACCGAACACCGTCAATAATTCAATCCGCGTGAATGCAGGTCGCGTGGACAGTTTCATGATTGTCTCCTCATTATTGAAAGAAGTTCGATTCGCCGTCACCCTTCAGCAGCGATCTCGCGAGAGAACTCAAAAATCTCCGATCGGAAATCCGTCGTCCTTCTGCGCGAGTTTCTGGAACGTTCCCGGCTGCTTTTCGTCCTCGCTGGAGTCGATGTCTTCCGAAACCGACCGGACCGCTCCATCGCACATCACGAACTGCACGATCCCGGGGTGCAGACTTGAAAACGAAGTGATCGATTTGTTGAGTTGCGCGTGATGGCTGCAATCGGACAAGGCATCGTTTTCGTTGCGGTTTTTCGTCAGCCCCATCCAGATGCCTCCTCCCGAAGTGATGCAGCGCTCGCCGGCGAGAAATGTATTGCTCGTACCATCGACGATGTTTCGAATTCCACAATTGCTGTTCCACCAGAAGATGCCGTTATGGGTTTTCAGGGGATCGACGCTCCCCGGCAATCGCTGACTTCCTGCGTTTCCCGAATAGCTCGATGTGGCGAGTTTTCCACGAATCGGGTTGAGATCGACCATCGGATCGGAAGGGCAGCGATACATCTCGATGCTCGTTTTCCAAATCTTTTCATCCGTCTTCGAAAGATCTTCGAAATTGATTTGCTCGTAGAGTGCAGCCTGTTCCACGAACGGCAAAATCGATGTTTGCCAGCCGATCCAGGGACCGGACTCGGCCTTTTGATCCTTGGCGACCCAGCCGGGGGGAAATGTTTTGTAGACATCGTGATAGTTGTGCATCGCCAGTCCCAATTGCTTGAGATTGTTCTTACAGGCACTGGCACGAGCCGCGTCCTGCGACTGGACGATGCCGGGTAACATCAACGCGGACAGCACGGCCACGATGGCCAGGACCGTCAGCAGTTCGATCAGAGTAAACGCCGTTCGCTGTTTCGTGTTCATCGTTCTCTCCTTTTGCTTCAGATGTGCGGCAATGCCTTCGTTATCCGGTTGTTGAGCTTGGAATGCAAGCAGAATTCTCAATCCCCGATCTCCCAGCCAGTTTGCACGAGCTGTTTCAATTTTTCTGAAGCCTGCCCGCTGTCGATTGTTTTTGCAGCGAGTTCGACCCCTGCTTTCAAATCATTCACCTGTCCGACCGTCAGCAGAGCCGCGGCCGCGTTTGCGAGGACCATGTTTCGAGGAGCGCCTCGTTCTTCATTCTGAAAGATCCTCTCGATGAGATCGGCGCTTTCTTCGGACGATTCGATCCTGAGGTCTGCGACCGAGCACTCGGGCAGACCGAAACTTTCGGCGGTCCAGATCTCTTCATTGATGCCTGCCGGAGTCACGCGACAGGCGAGGGTTTCTCCCCACAAACTCACTTCGTCGAGTTCGTCGTTGCCGCACACCACCGTTGCCGATTGCGTTCCCAACTGCTGCAGCGCGGAGGCCAGTTTGCGGGCAAGTTCGTTTCGCGCCGTGCCGAGGAGTTGGAATTCCGCACCGGCAGGATTCGTGAGCGGGCCGAGCAGATTGAACACGGTCCGAAAACCGAGCGCCTTGCGAACGGGTGCGACGTGTTTCATCGCCGCGTGGAAAATCGGAGCGAAGCAGAAACAGAGCTGGATCCGATTGAAACATTCACCCACCTCGTCCACGTTCAGATTCAGATTGACGCTCAGGTCGGAAAGGACATCGGACGATCCGCTTTTGCTGGTGATCCCCCGATTCCCGTGCTTGACCACCGGCACTCCGCACGCGGCGACGACAATCGCCGTCGCGGTACTGATGTTGAATGTGTGCAGTCCGCTGCCGCCCGTCCCACAGGTATCGAGCTTGCCGGTCACGTTTGTGGGGATGCGGGCCGCTTTCTCGCGCATCGCACGGGCCGCTCCCGCGATCTCATCGACCGTCTCGCCTTTGATCCGCAGCGCTGTCAAAAATGCGGCGATCTCCGGTTCGCTGGATTGACCATTCATGATTTCGAGCACGGTGGCGCGAGTTTCTTCTGCCGTCAGATTCTGCTGTTCGAGAAGTTTTTCGAGCGCGTGCCGCATCGGATCGATCATGGAAGTGATTTTACCTCAAAGTGAAAGAGTGGAAGGTGGAAGATTGGAAAGCACAATTGAGCCATGATTTTCTGTATCAGTACAACCGACGTACTCCAAAACCGCAAGACGTGTCGAGGGCGTTGAAAACTCGCTCGCCCCTCTGGATACCTGACTCGAACGATTCGGAAAGCTGTTCTCATGACAACGGTAATCCCATACGGCACCACATTTTCATGAGCAGAGTTCTGCACGATCGGTATTTTCAGCAAATTCGAAGAGGAGGATCGCCGATAACAGGGGATGGACGTCTTCCCTAACTCCAGAGAGGGAGACGCGCCGTGCGGGAGGACTGGAATAATCGGCATAAGGAGATGCCCATGCACCGAGAAGTGAATGTTCTTGCACTGGTCAAAGGAGAAGAACGGTTCGTTTTTCTCTACGACGAACAAAGTATCGACACCCTGTTGGAACAACTCGGAAGCCACGCCGCCGATCCCGAACTCAGTTTCACCTGGTACGACGCCGCAGTTCTCAGTCAACGCGTCCGAAACCTGCGGAAACAATCGCAAGCCGTGAAAGACGCAACCGAGTTTTCTCGCTGACGCGATTTCACTCAGCTCGCAACTCTCAATCTGATTCCCCGTCACGGATGACGCCTGCCCGGAAAACAAGTCAACCATGCACGCGGCCATCGACGGATTCATTCGCTATCTCCGCTTCGAACGCAATGCGTCGGATCTGACGCTCAAGTCGTATTCCGAGGATCTCGACAGTCTGCTCGAATTCTTCGCGGAAGTCGCCGGAGAAATTCCCGAACCGGGCGAAGTGACAATCGGTCTGTTGCGGGCTTACGTCTCTTACATGCACGAATGCCAGTACGCGCGGGCAACGATCGCCCGGCGGCTCGCCTGTCTGCGAAGTTTCTTCAAATTCTGTCTGCGGGAACAGTGGGTGGAATCGAACCCCGCCACCGCGCTGCGGACACCCCGGGCCGGCCGAAAGCTTCCGCACTTTCTGACGACCGAACAGATCAACCGTCTGATGCAGACTCCTCCCGCCGACGAACCCGCGGGTTTGCGGGACCGGGCGATTCTCGAAACGATGTACTCGGGCGGATTGCGCGTGGCCGAACTGGTCGGGTTGAACGTCGAGCATTGGGATCGAGATACCGATATTCTGCGGGTGATCGGAAAAGGGCGCAAAGAACGGATGGCACCCGTCGGACGATTCGC
>DATKCB010000632.1:0-2848 GCA_035513495.1 Planctomycetaceae bacterium
CGTGTCGAAGAATGGCCGCTATTCCCTCCCCGATCCTTCGTCCGTCCTGACGGACGAACTGATCTGCCCCGAAATCGCGCGGGGAGAACACGTCGTCGACCTCGGATGCGGTGACGGACGGCTGCTGGCCAGACTTCGGGATGAACACGACTGCTCGGTACTCGGTGTCGAACTCGACGATCAGAATTTTCTCTCAGCCATCCGGCGGGGCGTCTCGGTGCTGAAGCTCGACCTCGACGAAAACCTGTCCGATCTGCCGGACAACAGTTTCGATTGGGCCGTCTTGACGCAAACGCTGCAGGAAGTCCGGCACCCCAAAGTGCTGCTTTCCGAGATGCTGCGGATCGCCCGCCGCGCGATCGTCGTCGTCCCGAATTTCGCCAACTGGAAAGTCCGCTTGCAGATCCTCCAGTACGGAAAAGCCCCCGTCACCGAAGCCCTCCCGTACGCCTGGTACGATACGCCGAACCTGCATTTTCTGTCGCTCTCCGACTTTCGCGATCTCGTCGCGGACCTCGGATTTCGAATTGTGAAAGAAACGCACATCATTCGAGGCAAGGCTGTCGAACGTGCCTGGCTGGCGAACTTGAGAGCCGAGAGCGGTTTTTTCGTACTCGAGGGGACCACCGAATCGCTCGAATCCGCAAAGACATCGTAAGAAATCCCGTCAGAAAGAGAGATTCCACAAGCCGTTTCATCCACGAATCTCGTATGATGGGAGAATGTCATCGTTTAACAAAACGAACATTGGAAACCGAATCGAAAAGACTTATTCCGTAAGGCCAGTTGTGTTGGCATACCTCTGATTACCTTTAACTTTCAACTTTGAACCTTCAACCCATTCCCGACATCTCCATGGATCAGTTCCTCAATCAACTTTCCGGATTCTCGACGCTCCTCATCGCGGGTGCGTTCGCGTGCCATCTGTTTTTGTTCCTGATCCTCAAGGTCTGGTCCCGACGCGAACTCCAGGAGATCGTCGGAACCCTCGATGACTTCACACGCGGACTCAAACATCGCAGCGTGCTCGATCGTCGCGGTCATCTGGTCGAACAGGTCGATGCGTTTCTGGCCGACGTGCAGGATATTCTCAATCACCCCGAGCAAAGCCGGGAACGCAAAACGCTCAACCAGAGAATGAACATCCTCGACGAAAAACGCTCTTACATGCATTCGATGTTTTTCGAAACAGTCTACAACATGGCGCGCAACATGATCGACGCCTATCCCCTCATGGGCGTGCTGGGGACAATCCTGGCAATCGGTGCCGCTCTGCAGATACCTCCCGAAGCCGCGGTCTCGGCGGGTGCGGTAAGCGGTGTCGAAGCGATCGTCGGACGATTCGGAGAAGCGATCTGGTCCACCTTCGCCGGACTGGTCGCGGGAATCATCCTGATGTTCGTCAACAGTCTGGTCGAACCGGGATTTCTCAGGCTTTCGGAAAGCCGGCAACACGTCCGTGAAATGATCGCACGCGTCAAACGGGAACTCGCCTTCGACGAGGAGGAGCCGAAGCCATGAGCCTCAAAACGCGACGAACCGTCTTCCAGCTCACGCCGCTGCTCGATCTGCTCTTGATCGTGATCTTCGCGCAGTACATGGACGTCCGCCAGGCCGGCGCGCGGCAGGAAGAGTGGTTCGAGAAGGAGTCGCAAGCCCTGCAATCGGAAGCCGATCGCACCGCACAAAATGAACGCGAGTTGCGCTCGGACGCCGAAAAACGGCTCGCCAGTCTGCTGGCCGAAATCGCCAGGATGCGCGAGGAACGGACCTCCGAGACCGAACTCAAGAATGATCTGCTCAAACAGCGGGAAGTGATTGGAGAATTCCTGTCCGAGACACTGAATCTTCCCGTGGAAGTCGTCACCCAGTTGCTCGACGAAACCACGATCCGCCAGAACCAGGACGTCGAGTCGCTTCGAAAACTGATTGAGGCCCTTTCGAAGCAGACCCCCGGTGACGCCGTCAAGCACGTGCTGTCCTACAACGAACTGCTCAAACGCTGCGACCTCTGGAATTTCTCGATCGGCTGGGCACCCGGAGAAAAGGAATACATCTACCGCCTCGAAGCCGGGGACCAGAAACGCGAGTGGCGCAACGACACGATCGTCGATATCGAAACCGAACTCGTCGATTACATCCGCTCGCTGCCGCAACCGAAAAGCATCGTGATCATTCTTGGCGGCTTCACGTACGAGGACATCATCTTCCGCGAACGCCGACTGTATCCGCAGGTGATGAACCGCTGCGTGAAAGAACTCAATGCGTTCTACCTCGGGCAGAGTCTGTTCTACACCACCGACCTCGGCTATCTCGGCGAGCTGAACACCAATTAACCCGACCCCCACTGATTCAATGAGGAGCGCAACATGGCCGTCAAAAATCGTACGCTGATCGGAGGCGGAATCCTGGTCGCCATTCTCGGCACAATCCTGTCGTTTATGGGGGGGCTGTTTCCCGGTCTGGGAGGGGGCGGAACCGGCGATTCGGGTGACGGTCCGAAAGTTCAACTCGGAGTGAATTCCGAAACTCCCGAGACGAAACCAACCACCGAAACCGCCGTCGATCTGAACGACGGAGTGCTCGACATCCTGATCGACGGGAAAGAGTACCTGGTCCTCCGGGAAGGGGGTTCGCGCGAAGCGATGACGCTCGAGAAAATCGGCCAGCTCGCCAAGGATCTTCCCGGCAACGAAGACGGCTTTCGCGTCCGCATCTCGCAAAAAGACAACGCCGTCTTCTCCGCCGAACAGAACCTCAAGACCAAACTCGAATCCCAGGGTCTCCGCCCCGAACAGATCCGCCTGATCACCGAACCGGTCGAGTGAGCGAAAGCAAAGCGGAAAGC
>DATKCB010000633.1:0-5637 GCA_035513495.1 Planctomycetaceae bacterium
CCGGGAGCCAGTTGCTGAGCGTGGGTGACGTCTGAGGCAAACACCACACCGACGAAACAGAGCGTTACAAATTTATCTCGTGCCATGCTATTAATCCTGGAATTACGACCGTTACACGAGATCTTTAAGGAATGTTCCTCCATCGACGATGGGAACGGGTCTGCCGAGCGGGCCGTGGTAGGTTCGGTCGGGGTCGATTCCCATCAACACCGAGATTGTCCGCAGCAGATCGTTCACGCCGACCGGTTCGGTCGTGGGAGCGGCAGCTTGTTTGTCGGTTGCTCCGATGACCTGCCCCGGTTTGATTCCGCCACCCGCGAAAATGACGGTCTGCGCCATCGACCAGTGATCTCGACCGGCCTGGGCATTCACTCGGGGAGTCCGCCCCATCTCTCCCATCATTACGACGAGCGTTTCATCGAGCAGTCCGCGCTGTTCGAGGTCGAGTACGAGCGTACTGAACGCGCGGTCGGCGTAGGGGATCAGGTCGGTTTTGAGACTCGGGAAGCAGTTGAAATGCACGTCCCACCCGGGAGCGTCGACTCCGACGAATCGGCAACCTCCCTCGATGAGCCGCCGCGCCAACAGCGCGCATTGACCGAGTTGAGTTCGTCCGTACGCATCGCGGACCGCCTCTGGTTCCGAATGGATATCGAACGCCCGGCGTGCTTCCTGCGACGTCATCAGGTTGTAAGCCTTGTCGTAATACGTGGACATGGTTTTGGCATGCCCCTGAGTGCGTTCCTGTTCCAGGCGATCGATCCCTGACAGCAATCGCTGGCGCAAATCGAGGCGTTTGTTCGACAGCGCTCCAGGCGGCCGCAGATCTTTGACTTCGAAGTCAGGCTGGCTGGGATCGGCTTCGATCACGAATGGCGCGTGTTCGGCTCCGTAAAAACCAGGTCCTCCTCCCGCCATGGGATGGGGCAGGTTGATGTAGGGCGGGAGCGCTCCGCGCTGTCCCAGCGTGCGGGAGACGACCGATCCGATCGAGGGGAAGTAGTCGTTGTTTGGTACCGGATTGTCGCCGTCCGCAAAGTTCGCTCGGCGTCCGGTCATCACGTAGTGGTAACCGGTGGAATGTCCGTTATCGCGATGGCTGTGACTGCGCAGGATCGTGTATTTGTCGGCGATCTTCGCGCAGAGCGGCAACTGGTCGGTGACGAAAGTCCCCGGCACATTCGTCGAAATCTGCTGGAACGGACCACGAATCTCGACCGGAGCCTCGGGTTTGGGATCCCACATGTCCTGATGCGGAGGCCCGCCTTCCAGGAACAGAAAAATGCACGACTTGGCCCGCGGTTGAGAGGGCGAGGCTGCTTTCGCTTGCAGTTCCAACAGACGGGGGAGGGTAAGTCCTGCGATCAAACCGCACGATCCAAGCCGCAATGCGTGGCGTCGCGAGACTCCGTCGCAGTCGATCGAATCTCGGCATCCCAGTTCGAATTTCAACATTTCAATTCCTCTTCGTATAATCGTTTGTCTGACTCTTGAGTTTATCGTATTGCGTGGCCTAATGGTTAAACACAAATTCCTTGGTATTCATGATCGCCCACAAAATATCTTCGGCGGCGGCCCGGCGGTTTTCCGAGTCGGCAAATACTCCCGAGATCAACTCGCGTTCCTGATCGTTGGGAAACCGGGAGAGCGTGCTCAAAAACAGTTCATCGATGATCTGTTCGGGAGAAAGAGTCGAATCGGCCAGTTGCCGGACACGTCCCTTGCGGTGGGAGATTTTGGCAGCGATTTCGGGTGCATTCAGCAGGTGCAAAGCTTGCGTGATGCTCGGTTCGTCGCTCCGTTCGCATTCGCAGACCGTCGCCCGGACCGGTCGACCGAAGATCGTGAAGAAATAGGACGGCATCCGATTATCCCAGATTTGAATCGCGCGATAGCCTTCCGGCCAGCCGTTGAATTCCTCAAGGACGTCGGTCGCCTGGCAGATCGCATCCAGCAGCACTTCCGCAGGCAGCGTTTTGTCGGTGGCGTGAGAGAAGTTCTGAACGTCGCTCCGGTTCGAATCGTTGGCGGTCGAACTCAACTGGTAGAGCCGCGAGTTGAGCAACGACTTCGTGAACTGTTTTAAATCGAAACCAACCTCGTGCATGTGCGCAGCAAGAGCCTGCATCAGTGGTTCGTTGGTGGCCGGATTCGTTTCGCGCAGGTCGTCGATCGGTTCGACCAGCCCTCGTCCGAAATAATGCGACCACAAACGGTTGGCGATCGCCGGGGCGAAAAACGGATTGTCGGGAGACGTCATCCAGTTTGCGAGAATCTGCCGGCGATCTCGAATCACGGTCAAGTCAGCGGGCCCCGCTCCCAGTGCCTGCGCCGGGACTGTTTCGCCCGTCCGTGGATGGGGAAGGTCTTTCCCTTCTGCCGCGAGCAGCGCCTGCTCGCCGTTAGGAAGTTTCTTCAGTTTGACACCAGTGAAGAAGCCTGCGAGGCCAACGTAGTCGGCTTGCGTCCAGCGCTCCGACGGATGGTGGTGACAGCGAGCGCATTCGATCCGAACTCCGAGCAACAGTTGGCTGATGGCTTGTGCCATCTCCTCCGGTTTGTCGGCAACTTTATAGAACGAACCCGGCCCTTCGTCTGAAGTATTCCCCTGATAGGTCAGCAATTCCTTCGCGAACTGGTCGAACGGGAGATTTTCGGAAAAATGCCGCTTCAACCAGCGCTGCATCGCAACCGTTCCCTGAGGACTCGCGACCAGTTGATCGGCGCGCAGAATATCGAGCCACCGCATCGTCCAGTAATCGACATATTCGTCGCGTTCGAGAAGTGCATCGATCAGCTTCGCGCGTTTGTCCGGATCGGCGTCTTTCAGAAAATTTCTTGCTTCGCTTGCGGTCGGCAGCGTTCCAATCGTGTCGAGATAAACGCGCCGCAGAAACGTGGCATCGTCGCACAGCGGACTCGGTTCGATTCCCAGCCGTTCGAGTTTGTTCCAGGCCAGACGGTCGATGAAATTGATTTCGGGCGGCCGGTCGAATGAAGTGTCGGGGCGGGGGCGGGGGAGGGTGATTCGACAGGTGGCGACATGACCGAGATAGCGAATCAGAATTGCCGCTTCGCCGGGAATGTCGCTGGCTTCGATCCAGCCGTGTGAATCAACCTGGGCGATCGAATCGGCGTTCGAATCAAATTCGGCTTCCGCCGTCACGCACCGCGTTCGTCCCTCGGCATCGATCGCCGTGACCTTGATCTGCTGGGTTTCTCCCGCCAACAAAATTTGCTCTTCGGGTTCGACGGTGATCCCGACGAGCTTCGAGTCGTTTTCCGATTCCGTTGCAAACGAAGCCCCCTCTGCGATCCAGCGGAGCAGCAGACGATCCCGGCTCGAATGAGGTTCGATTCGTTGTCCCCCCCCGTGAGGGATGCGGGAAGTCGCTTTGCGCACGAGCAGACTCTGCTCGGGTGTCGCGATCCGCAAACGACGGCCCCGTCCCTCAATTCGCAACGCGGTATAGTCGGCTTCCGCGTCGTACCCGAAGATGCTCAGCAGGAAGCCGCCCTGTCCCTCGGCCTTTCCGTGACATCCGCCCGAGTTACAGCGAGACTTCGTCAAGACCGGGATGATTTCGTTGCGGAACGAGACTGGCGGAGGACTTTCGAATGCTTCAACCGAGACCGGAATCCGGCGTTCTTCGCTTTGGTAGCGGACGATGAGCTCGGTCTGGCCGTCGGAGAGGGGGCGAATCAAGCCCGTCTCGTCGATCAGCGCGATTTGTGGAGCTACGATCTGAAATTCCACGCGTCGAGTCAAATCGACGGATCGCCCGTCGGTCTGTGTACCCGTGATGAGGATCTGCTGAGAAGATTCAGGATGCTGAAAATTCACTACTGCTGGTGAGATTCTTAGTTCCGCTCCGAGTTCGCTGTCGAACGACGTCCCGGAGAGAATCAGAGAGAGAGACAGACAGACCAAGACCAGGCGCATCAGGGAATTACCTCGCGAGACCGAATTCGGGTATCGCGAACAGTTTAGCATGCGACAATACGCATTAGCAATTGCAGATATGTTGTGGCGGTCGCTCGAAGGGTATTTTACGTCAGACCCAGCAGATCGCACGATTCGGAGTATCCAGGTGCGGCAAATCCGTGTTCGCTGGCCGTCACGCGGGCGAGAGCGACCACTTCACGCCAGCGAAAGGCATCTCGCATCTGAGCGAATTCCTCGGAAACTGTCCGATAATATTTTTCCGCGTGCAATGCACCGTCTTCGCTGACCGCATATTTCAGCATCAGGTCGAACATCGGGCGAGATGAGAGATTGAGTTCTCCATATCGATGAGCGACGGCACACGCCAGAGCCTGATCGTTCGTCTGGATGGCTTCTTCGGCTTGATGCAACAGTTTGGCGGGGTCGTCGCTGGTGATGTCGTCGAGACGTTTTGCAAACGGATAAGGTTCTTTCGTGACCATCGCCGTTTGTCCGGCCGTGTGATAGGCCCCGACGATCAGGCTCGCGATCGTGTTGCGAGGATTGCTGACCCGAGCGATGCAGCGCCAGGCGTTGGCGGCATCCGAAGCATGCACACCGACCGAATCTCCGTGCACGCAACCGGGAGGTTTTTGTGCGTTGCTGTACTTTTCGAGACGCCCCGGATCGTGAAGGACCAGCAGATTGGCCGCGATAGACATTGCTTCACCGATATCTTCGGGATCGATCCCTTCGGCGAGCGCCGCGGCGACCGCCTCGGCAGCCTGATCCCGCGTTCCCGAGAAGATGATCTGCGCGAGCTCTTCGATCCAGCGATCTTCCGCCTTGCGTTTTCCGAGCGGTTTTTCGAGCAGGCGATACTGATCGAGAAGTTTGGGTACTAATGTTCGAATCGCGGAAGGTGTGGCTTTTCGTTTAATCAGTTCCTGTTCGTGATCGATGCAAAAACGAACCGACTGCCGGAGCATCGTGTGAGCGAATTGATCTCCGGTGAGATCGAGCATGGCCCAGGCGCGCCAGGCGAGGACGACGCGATGGACGTTGACTTCCTCCTGAACGACCTGCTGCAAATTGTTGTAGGCCATTTTCGGAGAAGCTTCGACCAGCCCGGCGAACTGATTTTCCGCTGCCTGCAAATCGGCCGAATGGATTGCGTCGAGAAGTTGTTGTCCGCTTCGATCGGGAATGTGCTCTCCCTCAATCGGATGCAGGACGTCTTTCGCGTTCGAGCCGGTTTCCTGAATGCGGCTGGTGTTTCGATAGAGTACCTTCAGCACGGGTAGCGCCTGGCGGGCTTTCGGCAGTTCTCCGGCCATCTGATACGCCGGCACTAACGCCATGAAAGTGTGATAGCCGGTGTAGTCTTCTCCACCGAACGCGCGGGCGTTCGCCAGCGCTGCCGAGGAGACGAGTGTTTTGAGATCGACGCCCGATTCGAGTTTCTGCACCAGAGCCGAGAGGAGTTTGTCGAGCGGAGACTCCTGCATGAGAGACACCAGCGGCTCGAGCGGGCCGAATGTTAAACGAGATTCAGGTTCTTCAGCAAATCCCCTGGCGAGACCCAATTCGAAAGCCGTGGCGGAGCCCAGTCCGGCAACCAGCATTCCTCGACCCACATCAGACAAGAATTCACGACGGTTGCGGTAGCTCATCACTCATCTCCTTAAAGAAAGAGTCGGCACCTTTGAGAT